>JAGYMQ010000100.1 GCA_018400535.1 Candidatus Cloacimonadota bacterium | reverse complement strand
AGTCCCAATATTAATATGGGGCTTCTTTCTCTCAAATTTTGCTTTAGCCATCGAAAACCTCCTAGGTTTATAAGTTGTTCTTAAATTTTCTGGTGCTCACGATCGGACTTGAACCGATGGCCTCATCCTTACCAAGGATGCGCTCTACCGTCTGAGCTACATGAGCCTTAATTTATGGAGCGGGAGACGAGGTTCGAACTCGCGACCCTCAGCTTGGAAGGCTGATGCTCTACCAATTGAGCTACTCCCGCAAAATGGTGGAGGGGGGAGGATTCGAACCTCCGAAGGCAACTGCCGACAGATTTACAGTCTGTTCCCTTTGACCGCTCGGGAACCCCTCCGATATGGTGCCGACGGTAGGAATCGAACCCACAACCGCTCGATTACAAGTCGAGTGCTCTTCCGTTGAGCCACGTCGGCAGATTTTCAGAAATTTGCGCAAATGAAAAATCCTTCGCATTTCTGTCAATAATTTCACGATATGATCTGCAAAAGAGCAAAAATATTTTGAGAATGCAAAATTTTTTGGCTTTCCTTATCTGTCAAATATTTTATTTTTAAATTTGCAAATCCTAAGCAAAAAACATTCCATTATCACCATTCTCTTATCATTATACAAATCAATAAAAATTTTGCAACGCATCCTTCCTGAAAAAACATTTACTCAATTATTCTTGCAATTCCCAATCTGTTCCTTCTGAAGTATCCCTTAATTGGATACCAATTTCTTTCAGGTCTGCTCTAATCCTGTCTGCCCATTCCCATCTTTTTTCCCTTTTGAATTGCTTACGATAATCGATCAAAAGCTTCACCAATTCTTCAGAAATATCGTTCAAATTTTTCTGCAATCTATCCTCAATATTTTGGAAAAATCCCAGTGATTGTCCCAATTCGATCAAAAGATAAATCAAATTAACATCTTTGAGCTTACGATAAAGCTTCAGGATCTCAAACAGATAAGATATTGCCTTTGCGGTATTAAAATCATCGTCCATTGCAGCGATGAATTTTTTCTTCAAATCTTTCTGTTGTTCGTCATATTCATGTTTTGAGGAAATATGTGGATAATCGACTTCTTTGAACAATTGATAAAACCCGTTCACTGCTTTTCTGGATTCGATCAAGATATCTTCGTTAAAATCGATCGGGCTGCGATAATGTTTTGAGAGAAAGAAAAATCGAATGGTTTCTTGATCATATTTTTTCAAAATATCACGGGTTGTAAAGAAATTGTTCAGGCTTTTGGACATTTTTTCACCTTCGATATTGAGATAGCCATTGTGCATCCAATATTTTGCCAGCGCTTTCCCTGTGGAAGCTTGCGCTTGTGCGATCTCGTTTTCATGATGAGGAAAGATCAGGTCATTACCACCGCCGTGTATATCAAAAGTTTCACCCAGAAGTGTGCGCGACATTACAACGCATTCCGTATGCCAGCCTGGTCTTCCTTTTCCCCAGGGACTTTCCCAGTTTGGCTCTTGTGGTTTTGCTTTTTTCCAGAGTGTGAAATCAGCAGGATGTTTTTTATTTTTGTTTTCGTCGACTCTTGCGCCTGTTTTCAATTCATCGATCTTTTTCCCTGAAAGTTTGCCATATTCTTTGAAATCGCTGACCGAAAAATAGACATCGCCATCAACTTGATAAGCAAACCCTTTTTTTTCTAATTTTTGGATGAGTTTGATCATTTCATTGATATATTCAGTTGCTCTGGGCAAATGATCCGCTGGTTTGATACCGAGAGCTTTTGTATCTTTCAGAAATGCTTTGATATATTTTTCGGCAATTTTGGATACGGGTAATTTTTCTTCTTGAGATTGTTTGATCAATTTATCTTCGATGTCGGTGATATTTTGCACATAAGTCACGTCATATCCCAGGAATTCGAAATAACGACGCACCACATCAAAAAAGAGAAATGCCCGTGCATTTCCAATATGGAAATAATTATAGACTGTCGGTCCACAAGCATACATTTTCAGTTTTCCAGCCTCGATCGGGACAAATTCTTCTTTTCTTTTTTTCATTGTATTAAAAATTTTCATAACTACCTCTGAAGTGTAAAAAATTTTGTGGAGAAATTCCGTCAAGCAATGAGCAAAGCGCTCAATGTTCTTTGATCGTTATTAATGAAACAGAAGTGTTTTGTGAAAGTTTTCGTGTTTCGATTCTCAGCCTTTTTTCTTCGTTGATCTTTTCTTGAGGAGAATGTTCCACGATCATTTGACCATTTTCTACCAGAATATTATTATCCAGAATATTTCTAATGGTTGGATTCACGAGATTCTTGTTATAAGGCGGATCCAAAAAGATAATATCAAAATTTTTTTCAAATTTATTCAAGAAAGATGTCACTCTTTTTCGATAAATTCGACAATCTTGACGACAATTTAGCTTATCGAAATTTTTTATCATTGCGCTGATCGCTTTTTCCGAGAAATCCACAAATGTAACGAAAGCGGCTCCTCGGCTCAAGGCTTCCAGTCCCAAACTTCCTGATCCAGCAAAAAGATCGAGGACTTGTGAATTTTTTATATTACTGATAATATTGAAGACAGCTTCTCTCACATAATCTGTGGTGGGACGAATGCGAGAACCTTTGATCGAAGTTAGTTCCGCTTTTTTAAATTTTCCGGCAATGATCCTCATATTAGATTTTCGTGAAAATCAATCTTCGTCATTGTTTTCAGTTGTTTTCAACAATTGCAAGGCAAAATTCAGATCCGACAATTTGACATCGTTCAAAGATTTTTTTGAGCCCAGATTTTCAAAAAGAATTTCATTTAACTTAACAACATCAATTTCTTTTAAATCTTCCAATAATCTTTTAGAAGAAGCTTTATAATGATTTTTGATCTCTTTGCTTTCATTTACACTTCCTTCTTTTCCATCTGAAGAAAGCTGTGGAGATTGTTCTTCAGACAGAGTTGGTCGATCGTTATTTTCTTGCTTCTCATCTGGTTCAGATTTTTCTGTTTCAGCAAAAAGCTCCTCGAATTCATCTTCCAGATCATCATCTTTTTCACGATAATGTAAATTTAGAATATCATCAACTGGATTGATATTTTTAGATTCAAATTCGCTTTTTTTATCGCTGGAAGTTTCTTCTTTCTGATCTTCATCAAGATTTTTTTCCAAATTAAATTTTTCATTATCTTCTTTGACAATATCGCTAGAATGATCATCAGTAATTTCTTTTTCCTCTCGCAGAGAAGCTTCTTCTCTTTCTGAGTCAGCATTTTCTTTTTCGGAAACAGTAAGATCCGCTTCAGTTTTTATATTATTCTCCTTTGATGTTTTCATTTCTTTAGAATTTTCATTCTGGAGCATTTCTTCAGGATAGGTTTCAAATTCATGTGGTTCTTTGTGAGATTCGAGATAATTTTGATATTCTTTGTGTGAGATGATATTGAATTTTTTTCTATCCTGCCTGGAAAAAATTTCTTTGGTCAGATCGGCGAAATCATTTTTCTTATTTTGATAATATTTATCTTTCAGCGCTTCAAGTCTTTCTCGTAATTCAGGCTGATCATTTTTGTCGATTAATTGCAGATAGATTTGTATGGCTTCCAAAAGTTGATCTTGATTTTCATACAATTTTGCCAGCGTAAAAGTTGGATTAGGATGTTTGATCATTTTTTTTCTCCCAAAGTTAGAGATTTTCGTAATTTTTCTAAAGTTTTTGGCCCGATTCCTTTCACTTTTTGCAGATCGTCGATAGATTGGAAAGCACCGTTTTTTTCACGATATTGGATGATCTTTTCAGCTTTTGCTGGACCGATCCCTTTTAATTTTTGAAATTCTTTTGCATCAGCCGTATTAATATTTATCTTAACCTGGTCTTTCGATTCAGATTTTGCTTTTGCCATTTTTTTGTTGTTAGTTTTGGAAACTTCAACTTCAGTTTCACCAAAATCCAGAAAATATTTTTCGATCTTCTGATATGTTTTCGGTCCGATTCCTTTAACTTTCATAAGATCAATTTTATTCTGAAATCCCTGTTTCTCACGGAAAGATAAAATAGATTGTGCTGTTTTTGGTCCGATTCCAGAAATCGTTTCTAATTCTTCTTGTGTGACGGAAAGCAGATCATATTTGATTTCATAATCTTTTTCCAGTTGCAAGCTGTCTGGAGCTTCAGTTTGATTTTGAGCAGAAATATTACTGAATTTTAAGATAAATCCAAGAAATCCAAAAAAGATGATAAATAATAATATCTTTTGTTCGTCTTTGGTCAAAAAGTTATTAAAAAAATTATTCATAAATTAGATTTAGCAAAGTTTGCCCGACGACAAACAGAGAATTTTGTGAACATTTATCTGGTGTATCATCGATCGTGTGCCAGAAGGGATAATCCATATCAATGACGACAATTGCATTAAAGCCTTTCATTATCAGAGGAATGTGGTCATCATAAATTTTGTTATTGATCTTGTAGTGAAATTCAGAAAAACCCAGTTCTCTACCGAGATCCCAGACTTCTTTGACCAAATTTGGCGAATTGTGATAGGAAGAATATTCGATGTGCAGATCCAGATCGTTGTCTCCGATCATATCGACAACTATGGCTTTTTCGGGTTTGGGACCGCTGAAATTTTCAGCAAAATGAGTAGAACCAAGACACCACGTGCTATTATCTCCATATTCACCCATATCTTCCAGATCAAAAAAAACAAGGTCAATACCAAATTGGGCTGGTTGTGTCTGTGAAATATTCTGTGCGATTTCCAGCAATACTGCCACGCCGGAAGCCGCATCATTTGCGCCGATAATTGGTGTGTTATGGTTTTGGGGATCAGCATCCTTATCTGCCCAAGGTCTTGTATCATAATGTGCTCCCAACAAGATCCTTCTACTCATCTGCGGATAAAAACTGGCAATAATATTTTTGCCGGTAATATGTTCTTTCTTGATTTCTGCGGAAAATTCTTGGACTTTGATATTTTCGGCATTGCAATCTTTTAGCACATCGATTATCCAATCTCGGCAGAGTTCAATTTCTTCTGAGCCTGGATAACGTGGTCCCAGATCGCATTGCTGCTGAAGATAGGAAAAAGCGCGTTCCCGATCAAATTTAGGAATGGATGAAGAACAATTCACCACGACGATCGAAGTCACCAGCGCTAGAACCAGATTTCTCATTTTCACCTCATTTTAAAAATTCGAAGTAAATATTTCTGTCAATTCGGATTTGGATCAGCCTTCCGAAACAGGAAGCAAAAATTTTCCTTGTTTCGGAAGTCTTTATGTTCCAATCTTTTTTTGATCAGTAAAAACTCATATTTTAAAACTCCACTTTTGGTGCTTCTTCTGCGCCTTCAGTAGATTTGAAATATTGCTTTTCGCTAAAGCCGAACATATTTGCCAGCATCACTTGCGGGAATTTCTTGATAAAAGTATTGAATTGGCGTGCTGCTTGATTAAAGCGTTTTCTCTCGACAGCGATTCTGTTTTCAGTTCCTTCCAATTGGTCTTGCAGAGAGAGGAAATTCTGGTTCGCTTTCAGATCGGGATAGCGTTCCATCACGACCATCAAACGCTGCAATGCTCCTCCCAAAGAAGATTGAGCTTGTTGAAATTTCTGGAACATTGCTGGATCATTCAGAACTTCTTCAGAAATATTGAAAGTTCCACCTGCTTTTGCTCTCGCTTCAGTAACCGCTTTAAAAGTTTCCTGCTCATGTTCAGCATAGCCTTTCACTGTTTCTACCAAATTGGGAATAAGATCATAACGCCGCTGATAGACATTTTCCACCTGACTCCATTTTTCCTTCACATTTTCTTCATAAGTGATCATTTTATTATAAGTTCCAGAGATACTGGCGATAATGATCACAGCCACGATGATAATGACAATTGCTGCGATCAGACAACCACGTTTTGCATTCTTGCTCATATTTTTCCTCCGTTTTTTTTAATTGAGTAAACTTTCATCAAATCCTGAACCTAAATAACTGCGCCAATCTGCCCAACTTCCTTCCTTATCATCGCCATTGCTATAAATGAGTCTGTAATCTCCATGCTGTTGCAGATCAATGAAGATATAATTGCGATAAGCTGGTAAACGATATTTCCAAATTTCATATTCTCTTTGCGTATATTTTGTGTTTGCTGTTTTCTGTTTGGTGATCTCATAAGGCGCTCCAAATCGGACATATATCCTACCGCGATCGGTTTTCCAACCAGATTTGAAATGTTTGTAATTTTCATCTGCATACATAATTCTCTGTTCTACTGTTTCTAGAAATTCATTATTTTCTGTGGCAGGATTGGAATCAAGTTTATGCCAAAAAGCTCTTAAATAGTTTTTTTTATCTCGATCATCAAGTTTCCTGAAATACCTTTTCTGGTTGTTATTGATAAAGTAATTCATTAAATAATAATCATCTTCGATATCTGCGAAAACCTGATCGTTTCGTAATGAGAATTTCAATTCAGCTGCAAACAAACTGATATTCATCAGAAGAAAGAACGTTATAAATAATCTCATTTTATCCTCCTGGCAAATTGGATTAACCTGCCGTGAGCGTTATTATCCCACCAACTGTTAATAATATGCCAATTGTATTCTTTAGAGTTATCGGTTCACCAGAAAAGATGATTCCCATCAATGCTCCGAATAGTGGAGAGGTGAAAGCGATCGGCATCACTTTGCTGAGCGCAGCTCCTTTGATGGCCATATAAAAGCAGAGCATTCCCACAGCTCCAGCCACCACGCCACCACCGACGATCATATAGATCAGAGCTTTCGAGCCCGCTTGACCGATCGATTTCCACTGCGGATAGCTTACTGCTGCCAAAATTAGCAAAGCGATAAAAGTTCTGATGGTGATTCCTACTTGCGGTGAAAGATTACCCAAATGCAATCCTTTTTTTTCCAGATAGCCACCGACGCCCCAGGCGATCGCTGTGATCAAGGCAAAAAATTGTGCTTTCATTCGATTCCTCTCATAACTCTCTTAATGAGCAGATCTTTTTAATTTAGAATATTTTTTTTTTTTTTGGACTTTATAAATAATGTTTCTATCAGTTTGATATTTCAGAATTTTTTTCAAGCTGTTTTTGTGAGCTCCGATCAACTCTGGTGGCGAAACTCCAATATGATCATAATATCCAGAAAGAACAAGTTCTGCTACGGCTGTGCAAAAATAACCAGTCGTGCGAGCCATCGAAGTGATCCCACTATCAATGTCATATTCGTCATAAAGATCATAAACGTATTGGACTCGTTTTTTCTTTTCAATTCCGGAAATAATGATCTTCATCACTGTTAAATCTGATTCACCTTCTTTCAATTCCCATTTGGAAGTTAATAATTTTGTCGTAAGATCGACTGGCTTGATCTTTTTTTCTCCGATCTCAATTCTTTTGGTCTGAAAAAATCCATATTCTTGTAGGCATTTAATCTGATCTAAATGTCCCGGATAGCGCAATGTCTTTTCTTTCATATTAATGATCTTCATTGTTTGGATCAAGGAACGTAAACCATCTGTATTAAAAGCTTCCAATGTTCCCAGCTTTTCAAACTCGATCAATTCTGGATCGGAAAGTGCTGGTTTCGTGATAATTCTATGATTTTTCACATAACGAACTGGTCGAATATATTCTTCGATCACATCGATAGGTGAGAAAGGCGCCTTATATTGGAAGGGCAATGTTCTTACTTTTGGCAATCCACCCACATAACAGGTAAAATCTTCTACTTCCATTTTAGCATTATGATAGCCCAAGATCGCATTGCTCATGCCTGGTGCTACTCCGCAATCAACGACAGCTACAATTTTATTTTCTTTGGCAAGTGCATCCAGAGCTAAGGTGTCTTCTGGTGAAAAGGCGATATCAATGACATTCTTCCCTGCTGATATCACAGTTTTCAAAGTTTTATAGCCCATAAAACCGGGTACCGCATTAATAACCAGATCTGCGCTTTCGATGACTGTTTTAATGTTTATCACTTTGGAAAGATCAATATTTCTGATCTCTATATTCTTAAATTTTCTTAATTTTGACAAATTCTTCCGGTTGATATCGACAGCGAGCACATTGTTTTTTTTGGCAAGATCACGAGTGATCGCCAGGCCAACCATACCAACGCCTAAAACTACAATCTTTTTTTTCATGATAAATCCTTATTAGAGTTTGACTCCATTCCAATTGAGCATCAGCAGCATCACGACCAAGACCAATCCGCTACTGAGCAAAGCAAAAATTCCAGGCACAAACAATCTGACGCCGATCAGTAAAACTGTCAGTGATATTTTCCATTTCAACCTAATATCATAATTGATTATAAAATTGATCAAGATGATCAATCCCGCAAAATGATATAGCACGCTATACATAAAAATATTAGATCAGGATTTTTTAATTGGTGAAAAAATCTAAAATATTGCCCAAGGCACTCGTGCTGGCTTTATAAATTTCTGTATATTTACAACGTGAACATGTTATCGTTGTAAATTTTTTATTTTGCACATCAAAGATTTTACTGAAAGCTCCACCTGTTGCACGAAATTCACCAACTTCATATTCAGTATTACCGCATTTGGGACATACATATTTTTTTTGATTCATTATCAACTCCATTTTTTCAATAAAATTTTTTATTATATAATTTTATTGGTAGATTTGTATTTCACGAAATTTATCTTCTTCATTATTTGCAAGAAAAAAAAAGCAATTTCCTCTGAATTTATCAAGCTTACAAAAATTCCTTTAGTAAACTGGAGTTATATTTGATGATAAAAAAAATAAGTGAGTCAAAATAACACCAAAATCAACCCTAAAAGAGGTGTAAAATGACTCACTTATATTGGGAAACCAAATATTGGAAGTATTGTTTAATTTGCAATATTATTCTTTAATCGAAGCAAAAAAATCTGTTATTCGTAATTCATCCAACATAATTTTGATATTTTTCAGCAAAGCAGGATTGATGGGAATTCCTTCTTTTTTTACTTTTTCATAGGAATTGAATTCTTTTTCACCAGCAAGATAGATCCATTCTTTATCTGGAGCTTTTTCGGAATTTTGTAATTGTCGCATAATATCTCCGACGATTTTCCTGAATTCCTTGATCTCAATAAAATTATCAATATTGATCGCCATAAAGAAATGTCCTAATTTGTATGGTACTCTTTTACCATTTTCTATTCCGCTTAATGCATGCATATAGCTTCCATTCTGCAAAGCTGCCGAAAGGATCTCAACGATCGTTGATAAGCCATAACCTTTGTGTCCGCCCGTTTCTTCCTGCAAGCCACCGATCGGTAAAAAGGAAGCTTTCTTTTCCAATAATTTTTTTAAGATCAAGGTTGGATCGGTTGCTATTTCTGCCTTTTCATCGATCACCCAACCAGCTGGTATATCCTTTTTCATTCGATCATAGACTTCGACTTTTCCTCTTTGTGAAATGGAAGTGGCAGCATCAAAAAGAAAGTCAAATTCCAGATCAGAAGGAGCTGAAAAAGCGATCGGGTTTGTTCCCAGCATCGGCTCTATCCCAAAGGTTGGAGCTACAGAAGGACGGGCATTTGTTACTGTTAATCCGATCATTTTTTCTTTTGCTGCCATCAGCGGATAATAACCAGCGATGCCAAAATGTGTTGAATTGCGCACGGCAACGCTTCCCATTCCAAATTCTTTTGCTTTTTTGATCGCTTCTTTCATGGCACGATAGGCAATAACCTGTCCCATCCCATGATTTCCATCCCAAACCGCAATTGCCTTGTGATCTTTGATAACATCGATTTTTGTCGTTGCTTGTTGAATGCCTGCTTTTATCCGATCATAATACATTTTCAATCTGCCGATCCCGTGAGATTTGATGCCGCGTAGATCACTTTCGATCAAAACGTCAGCGCAGATGCGTGCTTCTTCTGGCAAAACTCCCAGTTGAACAAAGACCTTTTCCATTAACTTGTGGATGATCTTAACTGAAATCTTTTTATCTTCTGTCATTTTTTTCTCCTTCATCAGACGAATTCAATCAAGATTTGTAATAATTTTTTTTTCAGAGATTGAGACAAGTTTTTTCCCAAAAAAAATTATTTAGTTCAATCCCGATTTGAAATTAAAAACCGAACTGGGTTGTTCTGCCTGTGAATTATGAAAAAATTTTAGCAGTCTATTGAATGTATTCTGAGAAGGTTTGTCGTAGGAAAGATCGATGAGGAAACGACGAAATCCTTGTTTAAAAAGTTCATCTTTATATTGAAGCAAAGAAACTGGTAATTTTGGAACAACCATCGTGATACCGTTTCGCACATGTTTTTCATAAATATTATCGCGATCCTGAAAAGAATATTGTGAATTCGATGTTTTTCCCATTTTGATCGGCATCCGCGAATAGAACAATTCTGGATGAAAATAGAGTGGCACAATGCCTTTGCGGTCTTTTCCCTGCCTCAGGTTTTCTCTATCATTTTCCAGAGGATAAACGTGAGAATAAATATTCTCTTCTTTGAGATATTGAATGGTAGCATCATTCAGGCAATAAACATTTTCGCTGGTGTAAATCATTATTTTATTGGAAGCTGGAAATAATTCTTTTTGAGAGATTTGGGCGATCATAAAATTTGTAACACCAAAGTGTATGTAATTTTTGATCAGATTTTGATAGAAAGATAACTCATTTTCTGGAATAAATTTTGGTAATTGGATAATTATCTTGGAAATATTTTTTTGTAGAAAGGGTTTATTGATCGCAAATTTTTTCCATTCTGATCTTTGAAAATTTAGCACAAGATAAGAAAAACTTTCAAAATAAACTTTTCTCAGCCATTTGAGTTGATCGATTCGCACAAATATTTGAATATCTAATAAATGTTTTTTTGAACCTATCTTCGCCAGAATATTTTTTCTTTTTTTGGCTGAAAATCTCGGTGGAAGCTGATGAGAACGTAGCTTGGTATTAAAATTGTTTTCGTTCAATCCGATCAGGAAAACTCTATCGCCAGTTCCAGCTGTAATTTTGTCATCAAAAATAGTTACTTCTGCGCCAGCATTTGCTTTTTCTACTTTTTGATGATCAATCTCCATATGTTTGATCTTGAGCGCTTCGGTATTTCTTCCGCTTATTGGCTGAAGACGGATCCGATTTCTCAGCCTGAGAGGATGTGAAGTTTGAAAAACAAATTTGTTAGGAAAAGATTCTGTAATTTCGCCGATCAAAAGGCCTAGATAGGGATTTTCAGTGATAGCGTTTTGCACTTTCCCGCCGATGAAATAGGAAGTTTTTTCTCGGCTCAGATCAAATCTCAAAAGCTTTTTCGCTTGTTCTAATTTCGTGTCATCTTCGATAACCATGCGATAGGCGCGGGCTACACGATAAACATATTCAGCAGATTTCATTCTACCTTCGATCTTGATCGAAGCAATTTTCATTTTTTTCAATTCAGGAATAAGGTCTATCAATTGTAGATCTTTGAGACTGAAAAAGAAATCTGTTCTATTCTCATTGAGAAATGAACGACGACAGGGCTGACGGCATTTTCCTCGATTGGCACTCATTCCGCCTAGAAAACTGCTGAAAAGACACATTCCGGAAAAAGAATAACAAAGCGCACCGTGAGCGAATATTTCTAAATCAAGCGAAGATTTTTTCTGGATCTGCGATAATTCTGATCTCGTTAATTCGCGTGCCAGGATCAGACGCTGGAAATTCTGTTTCTTACCAAATTTTGGAGCTAAGGAATTGTGAAAACCCATCTGCGTGCTGGCATGAACAGATAATTTTGGAAAGAATTTCTGGATCAAATACAGAATTCCTAGATCTTGGATAATGACAGCATCGAGCGTAGTTTTGGAAAGAAAATGTAACAAATCCAATATTTTTTCTAACTCGTTATTTTTTAGAAGAGTATTTAATGTGAGATAAATTTTCACTCTGTTTTTGTGTGCTTCTTTCAGAATTGATAAAAATTGACTTTTCGTGAAGTTATCGGCACGCTCGCGAGCGTTGAAATCGCGCAAACCAAGATAGACGGAATCCGCGCCACCTTCGATAGCAGCAAAGAACGCTTCAGGATTTCCTGCAGGAAGTAAAAGTTCCATCATTTTTCTAAGAGAACAACGGCAGCAGCAGTGATCGCTCTTCCTTCCGCCGTGATCCCCAGATTTTCTTCGGTCGTTGCTTTCACGGAAATAGCTTCAATTTTGGTTTGAAGATCTTCAGCAATATTTTCCCGCATCGCCAAAATGTATGATTGCAATTTAGGAAATTGTGCAGAAATAGTAGCATCAAGATTATTTAAGGTGAATTTATTTTTTTTCATCAATGCAAAAACTTTCCGCAATAAAATTCTGCTGTCAATATCCTCATATTTTTTATCGCTGTCAGGAAATATTTTCCCAATATCTCCCAAAGCCATCGCACCCAGAATCGCATCGATCACAGCATGAATAAGCACATCAGCATCGGAATGTCCTAAAAGTCCTTTTTTGAAGGGAATCTTTACGCCGCCCAGGATCAGTTTTCTGTTTGCCACCAGGCGATGAACATCATAACCATAACCGATCTTCAACATTTTGTCTTCCTTTTATTTAATCTACTGTGATCGATTTAGAAACATTTTTGGGAACATCAGGATGGACGCCATGTTCGGTGATGCCAATACGATTGAGATATTCCATTTTGCGAATGCTCATTTTCAAGGCCAGAAGCTGTAAAACAATTGTTGCCGAGAAAGCGGTCATCAAAGAATCACCTGTTTCAGGAAGCGGAATATAGTGCCAGCCATAATATTTTTCGCCGTGGGGATTGACGCTTGCATTTTTTAATAATTTTTCGTTATCTTCTGCGATCACAAAAGTATCTGCGCCCCGAATTTTGTGCGTATTCACCTGCGAGATCGTCAAATTGATATCGCGTTCTTCTGGCCCGGTTACATAAATTATTGGATAATTACGATAGGCATTGTAGAAGAAAGAAAACTCTTTTAGCGTTTTTTCAAAAAGATTGAAAGATCCTTTATGGAGATTAAAAGGGTAGGAACGTTTGAAAATTGCATTAGAAATAGCGCCGATCATTTTCTCAAATTCTGATCTCGGTAATTTTTTTTGCACTGCTTCGGCATGAAGTCTGGATATCATCTTATTATAATCTTTGAGCATAGATTTGACGTTCTTGATCCCAAAAACTGTGTTCTTTCCCAAAATTGTATTTGGACCGTGTTTGAATTCAGAAGCTTCTCCGCCTTCAGTATGATTTAGAACAGTTTCGCGGATTTTCAATGCACCCTCTTTTGCCACGCCAGTGATCTTTGTGGCAGCAATGTGAATGGAAGGTTCGAGATAGATTTTCCCAGCAACGTAATCTATCTGTTCATCGCAGGTGCGGATCGTATCGCGGATCAAACCAGGAATTTGCTCGATTGATTTGTGGCGGGCTTCGATCTTGGCTTTCTTACTTTTATTACCACTATCTTTGAATTTCATCTCTGCTACTTTGATCGCCAGATAATAAAACAGCGTGATCTGATTGATGAAGCTCTTCGTGGCTGGAACAGCAATTTCGGGACCACAATTTATCGGAATCGAAACATCGCTTTTTTCCTGACCCAAAGTGGAATTCATATTATTCGCCAGAACGACTTTTTTGATCTTCAAACCAGAATGTTCTACATCATTGAAAATATCGATCAGGTCTTTTGTTTCACCACTCTGGGAAACACCGATGATCACATCATTATCCTGCAAACTTTGTGAATATTGACCGCGGAAATCGCCAGGCAGCGTGGAGATCAATTCGGTGTGCGCAATATCATTGAAGAAGAGCGAAGCAACTTTGGTAGCATGGAAAGAAGTGCCACAGGCGATCGTGTAAATATTGCGCGAATATTTAGCGGTGTTTTCCATGATTTTTAAAAATTCATTCACATTTGCTTCAAATTCTTTGATGTCTTCTTCTTCTGCCAGAGAATCCAACGCTTTGGCGATCAACATTTTTTTCTTATCAAAATGCGTGTTCAGAAGATCGATGAATGTGTTCATATCAGAAGAGAAGAAAAAGCGCTTTTCAAAATTCTCTTTTACTAATTCATTATAGATCGAAAAATAATTTTGTTTCACCTTTTCATAAAATTCCTTTGCTTTTTTGGAATCACTGAATTCATTGAAAAATTTCAGCTGTTCAGAAAAATCATTGCTCTGTAAAATGTTATTTTTCATCTTGTTCATATCTTTCAGCATCTTCTCTTTGGAAAGAAGTTCGAGCATTTTTTTCCCCGTATTAGAACCGCCTTGAAAAATTTTTACCAATTTTCGAGAAGATTCCACTTCGGCATTAATTTCCTGCTCCATGAAATATTGGAAGGGTGGAAGAAGTTCTGTATCTTCCGCTCTCAATTTAGAACGAACAGCTTGTTTTTTGATCTTTTCACCAGCACGATAGATCATATCTTTCTGGTTGGGGCGTTTGACACGTAAATCTTTGAAGGCAAAGATATTGAATTCTTTTTCTTTGAATTCCACAAATTCACCTTCGCGCAGATTGACCAGATTTTTCGTGAAGCGAAGAACCGCTGTCAGATCGGAAGAAGCTAACCCAAAATTCATATTATCAACTTCACCGATCCCAAAATATAAACTGCTGCCAGATTTTATCGCATAGACGTATTCTGTGAGTGGATCAACGATGACAGCGGCGAAAGAACCGATCAATTTTTTGGAAGCTTGAATGATCGCCTGACGCATAGCTTTTCGACGAATTGACGGCTTGCGCTGATCTTCGATCCTTTCCAAGCTCAAAACATTGTCGAAGCAATGTTCCACCATATGCACCAGCATTTCACCATCATTATCAGAAACGACGTTGTGCCCTTCTGAAAGCAGAAAATGTTTCAATTCGCGCGTGTTCGTGATATTTCCGTTGTGAGCACCATAAAGAAAATTCTTGCAGCGCACGATATGCGGCTGAGCATTTTTTTTTGTAACTGTGCCAAAAGTTGCCCATCGCACTTGGCCGCAAAAAGTTCTACCGCTTTCTTTTTCGATACCAAGCGTTTTGACCAGCGTGCTGGGTGCTCCCACGTCTTTTAAGATCGTTACATCAAGATCCTTTTTTTGGAAAACTGCGCCAGTAGAATCATAACCGCGATATTCCAGAGCTTTCAATAATTTTGCTGCGTATTTTCCCAGATTCACAGACTGTTTTTGCAAACTGAGTCCCAACACGCCGCAGCCAATCCCAAAAATCGGAATTGGAACTACAATTTTCCATTTTTTCAAAATATTTAATTTCATTTATCAACTCCCATATTATTTTCAATCATCGATTTTGCCAGAGCAAGGTCGTGGCTATCAGTTATTTTGAAATTTATTGCTGGACAAGGAATCCAGAAAACTTTCTCGCCAAAATGTTCTAACAGTGAAGCATCATCAGTGAAATGTATTTTTTGTTCTTGCGCTTTTTCAGAATAATTTTGGATCAGCTGAAAATCGAAGACCTGTGGCGTCATAACATTGATGAATTCTTTTCGTGGCACAGTTTCGATAATTTTTTCACCAGAAATTTTCTTTATCGTATTTTTGGAAGGAAAAGCAGGAATTACTGCTTTTTTTTCTTTTACTATCTGTAATAATTTTGTTATACAATTTTGGGAAATAAAAGGACGAACACCGTCATGGATCAGAACGAATTTTGTTTCGACAGAACAGATTTGCAAAGCATTGAAAACAGAATCTTGCCGCTCTTTTCCTCCAGCAATAAATTGGATTTTTTTTTTAGGAAATTCTGTTTTGATCTCTCGAGAGAAATAGCTCAGCTCATCTTGTGGAAGCGTCAAGATTATCTCATCAATTTGAGAATGGGCAATAAATTTATCAATTGTCCAGAAGAGCAAAGGTCTTCCAGCAATTTCAATAAACTGCTTTTTTGTAGCAGAATTCATTCTTTTACCATATCCGCCAGCCGTGATTATTGCAACATTCATTATTTATTCTCCGTTTGTCAGAGAAATTTTTCAAATCTTCAGGTCAAGAAAAAGTCATAATTTGATGATGGATAGCAATGAATGCTGACGTCAAAAGATCGGAAAGCTAAAGTTTTAGATTACTCTGCTCTTGTAATGCGTTATATCCAGATCATATTCTTCTAAAATCTGATTATTCGGGATTCTTCCTATCAGCTATTTTTTCGTAAGTGTTTATCCAATTTTCCATTATTTTTTGCAAAAGTAACAAATCTTTCATCAATAACATTTTGAATTATCTCAAAGTATTATCATTATTTTACAAGAATTTACATAGCGTAAAGATTGTGACGATCAACCGCTTTCGGTAATGATTTCTTCAGTTTATCCAGAAATGTTAGAATAGCCAATTCTTTTTTTTGTTAGCAGCAAACGAAGAGATCCCTAAATTATGCTATCAGTAGAGATTTCTTCACGATATGTCATATTCTGTCGTTACATAGGCGGCAATGAAAAATCAGGAAGAACAAATTTTTCGCTACTTCAGCAAGATACATTTTCTGGTTTTGCAATAATCTTGTGTTTGTAAGCGATAGAAATATACTCCCGACGCAACAGCTTTTTCTTGCTCATCATCACCATTCCAAAGGATCTCATAAAAATCTGGATCCATCTGCTGATCCACTAGAGTTTTAACTTTTTCTCCTTTGATGTTGTAAACAGTCAATTTGACTTGGCCGGCATCTTTTAAGGAAAAACAAATCTTTGTATCAGGATTAAATGGATTAGGATAATTAGCTAAACTTCTGCTAGCTGTAAATATTTGATCTGCTGAGGAATTGATCAGGTTGTCCAGGTAAGGTCTATGGTTGTTTACAAATTCCAGATCATTAGCTATATCCCAGTTAATCGACCAGGTCATTAAACCTCTGAATGGATTATAGCCTTCGGGATCATGAATTTGATATTGCCCACCGAAAGTGTTTCCCAAAATCAGGTAATCTAAAGCTATTTGAACCACATCGGGTGGAGTATATCCACTTCCTGCTGCAGAATTAGATGCTGGTAATCCGATCATAACTTGTTCTGGATAGAGAGGTTCAAAAAATATATTATTACCCCACACATCCACGTTAAAGCCAGCTAGCAGCATATCTGCCATTGCAACGTGGAAATCTGCCGTTGCAGGATTATAGATATTTCCATCCCGCCCGTACATAGAACCTGTATTGTAATGTTGCACATGAACATACGTCAACTGATCGCGTAGAGCATGAAGAAGAGGTAGATAAGCTCCCCAGATCCCGGCATAAGTACTATAACCTCCTTGTACATAGGCTGTTTCCGGAGCTGCAGATAAGATCATATCGGGGTACAGATCAGTTAACTGGGAGATAGCATCTATCATGTTTACTATCTTCGGAGTTGTGGGAAAGCGAAAATCATCATCACCTGCTCCCAGAGATAGGGAACCACCTTCCAGGTCGATATCTATGCCATCGAACCCATAAGTATCGATAATTGTACTCATCGAATTAACAAAATTCTGCACATCATCCGGATTGTTTAGCGAGATAGGATGATTAGCTCCTCCGATCGAGATAACAACTTTTTTACCATTTGTTTGTATGTAACTTACATCGTTAATAAATTCATCGACATCCGGATAAATTCCCGGATCAGGCATAAAATGCATGTTTGCGCCATTTGGTTGAGTGGGAGTGGCAAAAGCAATGTTTATAACATCATATTCCAGAGGAACTTCAGCTATAAGAACGGTATTCGGTGTATAACCCCAATTATGCCAGTAGCCGACGATTATTTTTTCGGGTAGATTTTGACTTTCAGCGATACTCATAAAACTTAAAATTAACAGGAAGACGAATATCTTTTTCCTAGAAGGAACTTGGATCATATTACTTAATCAATATTGCTTTCTTCACTTGTATAATCTTATCTGTTTTGAGTTTATAGAAATAAACTCCGCTGGAAACAGATTTTCCGGAATCATCTTTACCATCCCACAAGACATCATAGAAATCTGGCTCAAGGCTGCCTTTTATGAGTGTTTTCACCTTTTTGCCTTTAACATTGTAAATTACCAGGCTTACTTCACCGGCATCTTTAAGGGAAAACTTAATATTCGTGGTGGGATTGAAAGGATTGGGATAATTTCCTACCAGTTTGGTAACTAATGGAATTACAGGATTATCTGCATCTGTGATCGCTACATCGATCGTGTTGGAAGGATCCGATTCCAGATCATTATACATAGCAGTGACGAAATATTGATAGGTCCCCGCTGGAAGATTAATGTCCGTATGGGTCAATTCAGTAACTTCTTCTATAAATTCATCGTTGCGGTAAACTTTGTAAGAAGTTGGAATTGCAGCTGGTTCTTCCCAGGTCAAGGTCACATTATTTTCATCTATCGATGCTTCCAAATTTTCGGGTGGATAAAGATAGTTCAACCCAATATTTATTGAGGTGATCAGACCAGAAATTATTTCCACGTTGTTTATCGTGGTCGGTTGATAGCCGTCACATTCTGCTGTAACATCGTAAGTCCCAGCGGGAAGAATCATTTCGAAATAGCCGGTTGCATCAGGATTAACTGTGTAGCCATTACAAGATATTTCTGCATTTTCCACGTTTCCATTTCCACCGATCAAGGTAATATCTCCGAGCAATGTTCCTGTGGAAGCTGCTTGTCCACCAGAAACGCACATCACAGTGCCATCTCTTCCACCCAGAACCATTTCCCAGGAATTATCATTGGAAACATCTTCGATGGCAGCGATAGCATCAACTGGAGTTCCGACGGGCAGCGAACCCAACTCCGAACCATCAGTTCCATCGAGAAAATAGGCATAATTATTGCTGTAAAGAGTGCCCACGATCAGGTCGTTTATCCCATCTCCGCTTACATCTTCGATTTTGTCTATAACCCAGGGTTGATCGGCAACAGGATGCAGCCAGATCGTCTGTCCAGTAAAACCGTCAAAGACGATCGCATTTGTATTTGAGCTGTGTGCTACGGCAATATCAGACTTTCCGTCATTATTAACGTCATTCATTTTTTCCAGATTCAGGATTATACAAGCGCCACAACTTCCTGTGTAAAGAGATGAGCCATTCGTAGCATCAAAAGCATAATAGTTTCCGGCAAAGTCTCCAGCGACGACATCATCGATATTGTCTCCATTCACATCGTCGATAGTGGAAAGCGCCCAGACAGAACTCCCCGCCGTCGTAAACTGCCAGATCTCTGAACCGCTTGCGCCATCAATACAATAGACAAGTCCTTCTGTTTCATTAAAGTTGGAAGCACCAGAAAGCACTTCTGGTATGTTATCAGAATTAACATCTTCGATCGTGATACAGGAAAATTTTGGTCCGCCATTTCCCACAAAATCCCAGATAACAGAACCATTTGAGCCGTCGATCAGGAATGTTCGTTCAGGTCCTGTTCCGGTTGCATCATCTCCAGTCGCTGCCAAAACATCGCGAATGCCATCGCTATTGAAATCTCGCTTAGAATCAACTTGGTATACCGTTCCACCATCGCCAAATTGATTTGTGAAATAGGCCCATAATAATTCTCCAGTTTTACCAGACATTGCTCGCACGGCTTTATCCCCGCCACCTGTTCCGATCACAAGATCAGAATAATCATCATTATCAATGTCTGGAATGATCGTGATGCAGTCGTGATCGAAAACATTTCCCGGAATTTCAACTTCCCAGATGATATCAGCGCTGTTGGAAGAATTTCCATTGAAGCAACGAATAAAATGATCTTCAGAACAGATGATCACATCATTGATGCCGTCTTCTGTAACATCTGGAATTTGTGCGATCGCTTTGGGTGAATTATCATAACCTGTTGTGATCTGATGTTGCCACAAAACCGAACCGATAGGATATTGCGAATCATCTCCATCGCCATTTAAGACAACATCGACCATTGGTGTGATCGGATCATTACTGTGAATTGTCATTGCACCGTCAAAATTTTGTGCTGCATCGGGATTGAACCAGATGCGGATTGCAATTTCTTCTGTGGGTGTCAAATTTAGTGGTAATTCAACGGTTGGATCAAGATAAAATTGTGTGATATCAAATTCGATCTCATTCACTTCCAAAGTTCCAGAACCTTGATTGCTGAGAGAAACAAATTTTCCAGAAGTTGCATTAACTCTGATATTACCAAAATTCAGAGAGTTTGGCGAGACCATGATCTGCGGATCTTCTGTGATACCATATCCGCTCAATAAAACTTCTTCATTGGGATTCACCGGATCATTCGAATCAATATATAGAGTTGCATCATATTGTCCCACATTTGTTGGATCAAAAAAAATCGTGATATCTTCGCTATTGCCGACGGATATCGTGAGCGGCAAAGTGACATCAGAATAAAATTCATCGAGTGAAAAATCCAATTCATCAATGATCAAATCTGCCGTTCCTGTATTTGAAATTGCGAGATCGACAGAAGCAGGCTGACCGATCACAGTATTTCCAAAATCGTATTCATCCCAACCTAACAAAATGGCAGGCGTTCCAGCACCACTCAGATCAACTTTATACAAAGTGGCGTCCGAATTGAGCGGACCATCGACATACCAAAGATAAGTTCCGTCAAAGGTGATTCCAGATGGTTTTACGTTTTCACTTGAATGCGATTCCAAGATCGTTCCATCGGAAGTATCAACTTTATACAGCATATTTTCATAGTATTCAGCGATCCACATATCGCCATTTTCCAGAGTGATATCCCAGGGCTGTTCGTCATCATTATCTGGAAGATCAAAATTGAACTGATGCAGAATATTGCTGGAAGTATCCACTTTGTAAATAATTGCTGGATCATCAGGATAATAGGTGGCAGCCCAGAAATCACCGTTATCATAAGTCAATCCTGACATATAATGATCGATGAGATTGAATTGATCGATAATATTTCCACTCATGTCATATTTATAAGCGATTGCTGGATCAGATATTCCTGTGCGGTGATCTCCGATCCAGAGATTATTGCCGTCATAGGTCATACCATAAGTATCATCTAATTCTGGATCAGAAAATTGTAATTGATAGGTTCCATCATTGGGATCGATACGATAAACATCGCTTCCATTCGATCCATAAATTCCAGAATAGAGATAGGTGCCGTCCCAGGCAAGGCCTGAAGCTTTTCCTGGTATTGTGAAAGTTTGCACAACCGTCCATTCTGACCAAAGCGATGCAAAACAAAATAGTATTAAAAAAAACAGATAATTCTTTTTCATAACAACCTCCTGTGAGATTGAGTTGCTTTTAAGTTGATCTTTGTGTCAAGTGAAAAGATCAATACTTTTATATTCTACTCCACAACGTCAAAGCAGTTGATCGTTACTTGTTTTTCGAAAGAATATAACATCCAGTCTTCACTATGTTACGACTCGACAGGCAGGTTGTCTAATTTCACAGATTACATAGATATTCAAATTTTGAATGTTTCAGCTTGTTGAAGCTTCGAAATGTTTAAGCTGATTTTATTAAAAAAAAGATTGTAACATTCTTCATATATAATAAAAAAGCCGATATTTGATCGGCTTTAAGATCTGGTGCAGAAGGCGGGATTTGAACCCGCACACCCAAAAAAGGGCACAAGATCCTTAGTCTTGCGTGTCTGCCAATTCCACCACTTCTGCTTTCAATTTGTTATTCGTTGGTTTCTTTAGTTTCTTCTGGAACTACAGGTAGTTCTTCCAATTCTTGCGAAGTTTCAGACTCTTTTGCTTTTTCTTCTTTCATCATTTCGACAGCTTTGGAAGTTTTAGATTTCGATCCAGGTTTCAATTGAAATGCCAATAAAACGCAATTGAGCATAAAAAGTGCAGCTAATATCTGAGTGGTATTTTTCAGGAATTTTGAAGCACCTTGCGATCCCAGCATATTGGAAGCTGCTCCGCCGCCCAATCCTTCTAATGCGCCGCCTTTGCTCGATTGCGCCAAGATCACGAGGATCAAAGCGATTGAAATTATTACATGTATGATCAATAAAAAAGTGAACATTATCACACCTCTCTTTTAGTGTTTGCCAGATTTATTTTTTACTTTTCTGTGTCAACTCAAAATTTCTTTGTCCATTTTATTCTAACAGAAAATCTCTTTTAGTGATATCACGCTGTTCCCAAACCCAGCTCGTTTTTTAAAGATTGAATTTTTTCTGCTGCTATTTCTCGTGCTTTTTGTGAACCCGCAGCCAGAATCTCATCGATATATTGTTTGTCAGAAATTATCTCATCATATTTTTTGCGGATAGGAGATATTGTTTCTTCCATTTTTTCAAATAATGCCTGTTTGGCATGACCCCAGCCCATTCCACCAGCACGATAACGGATTTTCATTTTCTCTTGCTCTTTTGGTGTGGCAAAAAGTTTATACAATGCAAAAATATTGCAGGTTTCGGGATCTTTCCGTTCTTCCACAGTCTGAGAATTTGTCACAATTTTCATCACTAACTTTCTCATTTTTTTTGTTGGCAGAAAAAGAGGGATCGTATTGTCATAACTTTTGCTCATCTTCCTTCCATCCAAGCCAATGACCGTCTCAGTTTGTTTGCGAATGAGCGCTTGTGGAATTTTTAGAAGTTCTTTCTGATAATTGTGATTGATGCTTTGCGCAATATCAACCGTCATTTCCAGATGTTGTGCTTGATCTTTGCCAACAGGCACGACATCAGCGTCAAAAAGTAAAATATCTGCTGCCATCAAAACAGGATAGGAAAATAATCCCATATTGACTCCATCATCGGGATCGCGTTTTAGTTCTTCATTTTCTGCGAGCTTTGCTTTGTAAGCGTGGGCGCGGTTCATCAAGCCTTTGGGGGTGAAAGCCATCAAAATGGAAGTGAGATCAAAGGTTTCTGGCACCTGCGATTGTCGATAGACCAATGATCTTTTGGGATTGAGTCCGCAAGCGAGCCAGGTAGCTGCCACTTCATAAGTCATTTCTTGTAATAATTTCGGATCTTTGATCGAATTCAGCGCATGATAATCGGCAATGAAATAGCGAGCATCATATTCTTTTGTTAGTTCCAGAGCTGGTTTGATCGCACCGAAATAATTTCCAATATGTGGAATTCCAGTCGGTTTGATTCCAGTTACAGCAATTTTTTTATTCATAGAAACTCCTGATAAAATTAAATTGAAATATCATTATTTTATATGATCAATTTCGCATATCCAGAAGATTTTGATCATAATCCAGAGCAAATTCTCTGTTTGTCCTTTTCGAGACAAAGATATGAATCTTGATCAATTTTTCTATCAGATCAGCGGAATTTTTTAGTTCATCGATAATTTCTTCAAGCGAAGAATTTTTCAAAGTTACTTTTCTTTTCATAAAAAATCTTTTCATACTAAAATTTTCAAATAGCTCATTTTATCAAGCCAAATTTTTTTAATCTCGACCTGATCGCACTTTTTTTGCGTTGGAAAAGTTTTGCTAAGATATCTATATTTTGGTTTTTTTGATAAGTTGCTTTCAACAAATTATCATCTTCTTCTGTCCATTTTTCATAAGCATTGGGAAATTTTTTCCGTATTTCATGGAAAGGTAAATTTTTTTGATCCTGAAGCTTTTGTTTTGCCAGATAATAAATTTTCAGAACTGTGAGTTCATTGTATGATATTTTTCCTTGAATCTTCTGATAGACCGTTGGCAGTTCAGTTCCAAATTTTTCAAAATATTCGAGAACTTTAATTCTCATATTTTGGGATGATTCAGAAAATTGCAGGAAATTTTCTGGATCGCGTAACGATTTTCCCTCTTCCACAAATTTCCTGAAAAAATTCAATAAAGAATAACGTTTCACATTGAATTGAATTTTTAGTTCATCGAAAGAACTGCCAGAATTATAGGCATTGCATACCTGCACATATTTTGGAGGTTTCTGAGAATCAGTCAATTTTGATTGATTTTTGTTTTTTTCTTGTTTGTGTTGGATTTCTATCTTGAATTCCAGACAGTATTTCCTGATAATTTCTATAAATTGTTCTCCATATTTTTCAGAATTTTTTTGTCCCACACCGTTGATCTTCTTGAAATTGATTTCATTTTGAGGAAAATAGGCACACATCTCGATCAAAGCTCTATCATGAAAAATCATGTAAGGCGGCAAACCAGAAGCAGAAGCAATTTCTTTTCTCTTCTTGCGAAGTCGTTCAAATAATGCATGATCATAGTCATAATCAATCTCATTGATCTTTTTGTATTTTGCTTCTTCTTCGATCAATCTACCTTCGACAGTTGATTCATTTCTCAATACTTTCCATCCCTTTTTCGTGATCTTCAAACTACCATATTGATGGTCTTTTTCGATCAAATGCTTTCGTAAAAATTGACGAGATAGATGATGCCATTGTTTTCTGGAAAGATCTTCTCCAATTCCATAAGTGGAAAGCTGATCATGATTCTGTTCCAGAACTTTTTTTCTTTTTGAACCGCGCAAAACTGCGATAATGTGAGCAGCTCCGAAATATTCTCCTGTTCGCTTTATGCAGGAAAGAAACTTTTGGGCGGGAATTGTGATATCAGTCAATTCTTTTGATTTTTCTTCGCAATTATCGCACATTCCGCAATTTTTCTGATCATAATCTTCGCCGAAATACTCTAATAGCGGAATCCTGCGGCAACTTTCCGTTTCACAAAGGTTTACGATAGAATCGAGGTGCATATAAGCTACGCGCTTTTCTTGTCCTTCTTTTTGATTGATGAAATATCTGATCTTGCCAATATCACCATAACTGAAAAGCAATAAGCAGTATGATCTTAATCCATCGCGTCCCGCTCTTCCGATCTGCTGATAATAACCTTCGATGTTTTTAGGAAGATCGTAATGCAGAATAAAACGGATATTTGGTTTATTTATTCCCATTCCAAAAGCGATGGTCGCCACGATTATCTGCACATCATCTTTGATAAAAAGTTCCTGGTTTTTTTTTCGTTCTTCAGGTTTCAAACCCGCATGATAAGGTTTCACGGAAAATCCTTTCTCTTCCAGTATTGCAGAAAGTTTATCAACTTGCTTGCGAGTGAAACAATAAATTATTCCGGATTGATCAGGAAATTTCTTCAAAAATTCAAGCGTTTGATTTAATGGCTTTTTCTTGGGAATGATCTGCAAATAGAGGTTTTTGCGATTGAAGCTGGATATGAATTCATTCGAAGTTTGAAAATTGAGAGTATCTTTGATGTCTTTTTGAACTCGGGGAGTTGCGGTTGCTGTCAAAGCCACGCATACTGCTTTGGAAAAAAGTTTCCGAACTTTAACCAATTGTCGATATTCAGGACGGAAATCGTGTCCCCATTCAGAAATGCAATGTGCTTCGTCGATGGTTACACAGTCAATTTTTACTTGGGAAAAAACTTTCAGGACATTCGGCGTCAATATTCCTTCCGGTGCAAGATAAACCAATTTCACCTGTTTTTGTAAGATCAATTTTATGTTAAATTGATATTCGCTATTAGAAAGTGAACTATTCAAAAAAATTGCTGATACTCCAATTTCCCTGAGTTGTTCCACTTGATCTTTCATTAATGAGATCAGCGGTGAGATAACGATCGTTATTCCTTTAAACACGAGCGCTGGAAGTTGATAACAGAGAGATTTCCCGCTTCCTGTCGGCATTATTATGAGTGTATCTTTTTTAACCAGAATATGCTGGATGATTTCTTTCTGATAAGGACGAAACTCATTGTGACCAAAAATATTTTTTAATATATAATAAATACTTGCCTGTCCACTCTCGATCATCATTTTCCCCTCAAAGTAAAAATTAACAAAAGATCATTAGAAAGATCGTTAGATCATTAGAACATCAAATTCCTGCGAGGAAAAAATCCATTTCAGATAATTCTCCCAACCAGGTCATATTCCCAGCTATCAATTATCTGGACGGTTACAATCTTTCCAATCTCTGCATTGCCTGATTCGATATATACTACACCATCAATTTCGGGAGCGTCAAAATAACTGCGTCCAACATAGGCAAATTCTCTTTCTTCAGCGATTTCGTCAATGATCACATCGATTTTTTGTCCAATCAAACCAGCGAGAAAATTTTCTGAAATATCTGCTTGAATTTCCATTAATTCTTGTTTTCTTATTTCAGCAATGTTTTCTGGAACTTGATCTGGCATTTCAGCTGCTTTTGTGTTTTCCTCCCGCGAATATGAAAAAACACCCAAGCGTTCAAATTTGGTCTTTTTGATGAAATTCTTCAATTCTTCAAAATCTGCTTCATTTTCACCTGGAAATCCAGTGATAAGCGAGGTTCTGATTATCGCTCGCGGAATTTTTCTCCGGATCTCATAAATTATATCTTCGATCCTTTTTTTATCAATTTTGCGGTTCATTCTTTTCAGAATTCTGTCATTGATATGCTGAATAGGGATTTCAAAATAAGGCAGGATTTTTTCTGATTTTGCAATATGTCCAATAATTTGTTGAGATAAATGGGCTGGATGAAGATATAATAGCCTGATCCATTGTAGGTTAGGAATTTTTTCAAGTGCTTGCAATAGTTCAACCAATTTGAATTCATGATAGATATCAATGCCATAAGCAGCGCTATCCTGCGCCGTGATGATCAATTCTTTCACACCGTTTTCTATTAGTTTTTTCGCTTCTTTGATCAATTCTGAAATAGGCACACTTTTCAATTTTCCTCGAATTTGGGGAATAATGCAATAGCTGCAATTGTTATTACAACCGTCGCTGATGCGAAGATAAGCATAATGAGGTGGTGTGAGGAGATTTCTTGTGTTGGATGATTGGCTGTGGAAAATTTGAGCGAATTTTTCAAAATCTTTTAACTCGATAATTTCATCGATTTCAGGAATAGTTTGCGCAAGTTCATTTTTATATCTTTTGATCATACAGCCAGTTACGATTAATTTTTCACATTTGCCGTTAATCTTCCAATCCGCCATTTCCAAGATCGTTTCAATCGATTCTTTTTTCGCCGGTAAAATAAAAGCGCAGGTATTGATTATGATGACTGAAGCTTCGTTCAATTCTTCTGTGCGTTGATAATCAGCAGCATCCAAAATGGCAGAAAATTGCTCGCTATCTACCAGATTTTTGGAGCAACCCAAGCTGATAATTGCATATTTTTTCATTTCAAAAAAAATATCAGCCAAACTTCTCAATCCGTCTGTTTTGAAGTTTGGCTAATCAAAAAAATGATTTTCTAAATTCTGTTGTAATCAATCCAACAAATGGACGATCACTCCAGAACGCAGTTTTGGTTCAAACCAGGTGGATTTTGGTGGCATCACTTCACCGGCATCAGCGATTGTCATCAATTGCTCGATGGAAGTGGGATACATCGAAAAAGCAACAGCTTCTCCAGAATCGACACGACGCGCCAGTTCTTGTAATCCTCGAATTCCTCCGACAAAATCAATTCTGTCATCTTTGCGCGGATCACCAATATTCAGAATTGGCGACAGGAGATTTTCCATCAAAATTGACACATCGAGTGAAAGGACGGGATCATTTTCGGGAAAAGTTCCTGGAATCGGTTGCAATTTGTACCAGGTTCCATCCAAATACATTCCAAAATAATGCAGATTTTCAGGATGATAGGGTTCTGCATTGGAATAAGGTTCAACGCTGAATTTATCCTGAATTCGCAATAGAAATTCTTTTGTTGATAATCCGTTCAAATCTTTGACGATGCGATTGTAATCCATAATGTATAATTGATCGTGGGGAAAAATTACAGAGAGAAAATAGTTATATTCTTCCTTGCCGGTGTGATTGGGATTGTTTTGTCGCTTTTTGATGCCCACTTGTGTTCCAGAAGCCGAACGATGATGTCCATCTGCCACATAAAGATGATCTATGTTGGCGAATGTATTGGTAAGTGTTTTGATGATCGTTTCATCGTCAATTTTCCAGAAAATATGTTTGATCCCATCGTCTGTTTCAAAGTTATAGAGTGGTGGATTTTTGGTCTGTTCATTCACGATCTCATTGATATCAACACGTGCTCGATAAGTGAGGAAAACGGGACCCGTGTTTGCATTCAGCGTTTCGACATGCTTGATGCGGTCGGCTTCTTTTTTCGCACGAGTGTGTTCGTGTTTTTTGATAATATTTTTTTCATAATCTTCGATGGAAACACCAGCGACGATTCCAATCTGATCAACATTTCCCATCACGAGCCGATAAAGGTAGAAACATGGTTGTTCATCCTGGATCATAATTTCCTCATCGATCAATTTATCAAGATTCTTTTTCCCCATCTGGTAGACTTTTTCGTCATACAGATCGATATTTGTGGGAAGATCGACTTCAGGTTTCACGACATGCAAAAAACTGAACGGACGATTTTTTACCTGTTCACGTGCTTCGTCAGAATTTAGAACGTCATAGGGTGGTGAAGCGACGTCTTTGATGCGGTCAGGTTTGGGACGCAGTCCCTTGAATGCTTTAATTTTTGCCATAATTTATCTCCTTTTTGTAACTCAACATTCCAAAATTGAGCATATCGATCAGCGATGTGATCATCTCGAGATTGGGGTCTCGAGTTACTTTTCATTTTTTTCCACAGTCATAAATACTTCATTACCGTTGATATCCCATTTTAGCATATCTTCATGAGATGCATCGCAGCAATGGAAAGAATCGGTCAAGGTTTCTGCTTTGATATATTCTGCGAATTGGAAGAAAATATTCTGAATGTTCTTTTCTGCTGTGTAAAAAATATTGATTCGATCCATAATGTCCAGATCCTTTTCTTTACGCGTATTTTGGATTTTATTGACCAATTCGCGTGCGAGTCCTTCGGCGATCAATTCATCGTTCAGCGTTTTATCCAATGCTACAAAAATATCTTGGTTTAAAGCTTCAAACACGAAATTTCCTTTGTTCTTTGTGTTTATCAAAAGATCTTCTTCTTCAATGTGAAAGGTGCTGCCATCAATTTCCAGATAATAATCTTTTCCCGAATGGATCGAATCTACGATCTTGTTTGCATCAGATTTTTGCAAAGCGTTTGCAATGTGTTTTACATGTTTACCGAATTTTGGCCCCATCATTTTATAATTTGGTTTGATCTCATAAGTAACAAAGTCATCTTTGCCTGAAATGTATTTGATGTTCTTCACGTTGATCTCTTCTTTGATCAGTTCTTCCATGCGCTGGATCAAAGAACGATATTTTGCCGGCACAAAAAAATCGCCCAGTGTTTGACGCACTTTTATCTGACAGTCATTTCGCGCTGCTCTGCCCAAAGAAACCAATTTGATCACTACATCCATTTCTTTTTCCAGTTCAGGATAGATAATTTTCTCATTTGCTTGTGGATAATCTTCTAAATGAACGCTTTCTTTGCCTGTTAAATTCGTGAAAATCTCTTCTGCAAGGAAAGGTGCAAAAGGTGCCATCAATTTGCAAACTTTTACCAAAACGTGGTGTAAAGTGAGATAGGCTTCTTTTTTGCTTTCTGTTAATTCCATTTCCCAATAGCGCCGACGACTGCGGCGAACATACCAATTGCTCAGATCGTCCACGACAAAATCTTGAATGGAGCGCACGGTTTTCGTAAAATTATATTTTTCGTTATTTGTGCGAACAGTTTTGATCAGATTATTCAATTTGGAAATGATCCATTTGTCGATCTCAAATTTTTTCTCAGATTGAAAACGATGATTATTTGCATCAAAATCGTCAATATTTGCGTAAGTGATATAGAAAGAATATACATTTTTGAGTGTTCCAAAAAATTTATTCACGATCTCTTGCACCCCTTTTTCATCGAATTTAGTAGGTATCCAAGGCGGACTGACAGCCAATAAAAACCAGCGAATTGCATCCGCACCGTGATCTTGCATCAAACGCATTGGATCAACGGCATTTCCTTTGCGCTTGCTCATTTTTTGACCTTTTGCATCGAGGATCATATCGTTGACTAGCACATTTTTGTAGGAAGATTTTCCGGTCAAGATCGTGGAAATCGCCAGTAATGAGTAGAACCAGCCACGTGTTTGATCGATTCCTTCGCTGATAAAATCAGCTGGGAAAAGTTCTTTTTCGAATTTTTCCTTATTTTCGAAAGGATAATGCCATTGTGCAAAGGGCATCGAACCGCTATCGAACCAGCAGTCAATAACTTCGGGAGTACGTTTCATTTTGCCACCGCATTTGGAACAGGTCATCTCGATGTCATCAACGTAGGGACGGTGTAATTCAATATCTTCAGGAATATCTGAGCCATCTTTCATCTTTCCTTTTTGACGCAAAGTCTGGATGGAGTCAACACTTTCCAGGCTTCCGCATTCATCACAAACCCAAACATTAAGCGGTGTTCCCCAGAAACGATCTCGTGAGATCGCCCAGTCAACGTTGTTTTCCAGCCATTCACCAAATCGTTTTTCACCCACAAAATCGGGATACCAATTGATTTCTTTGTTATTTTTCAGCATTTGTTCTTTATAATCGCTGGTTTTGATATACCAGCTGGATCGTGCATAATAGATGAGTGGACTGTCACAACGCCAGCAGAAAGGATAGCTGTGCAAAATTTGTTTTCTTTTGTATAAAAGATTTCGTTCTTTCAGATTTCGTATGATGCCTTTATCAGCTTCTTTCACAAAGATTCCTTTCCAATCTGTGATCTGTTCATTGAATTTTCCTTCAGGATCAACTGGCTGAATGACAGGAAGATCATATTTTCTGCCCAGTTCATAATCATCTTGTCCAAAAGCTGGTGCAGTGTGAACGACGCCTGTTCCTTCATCCATAGTCACGTAATCTGCCAATCCAACGAAAAATGCTTTTTTATCTGGTTTGATAAAGGTAAAAAGCTGTTCATATTCTTCTTTTTCAAGTTCAACACCGTTCATTTCCTCGATGATCTCAAAATCTTCATCAATTACATCCAATCTTGCTTTTGCTAAGATCAGGAATTCATCGTTTAGCTTGATCTTTATATATTTTGCTTCTGGATGAACAACCAGAGCGACGTTGGAAATTAGTGTCCAGGGCGTTGTCGTCCAGGCAAGGAAATAAGTGTTTTTCCAACTTTTTGCTTTGAATTTGATAAAGATGGACGGATCTTCAGTTTCGGCATATCCTTGTGCAACTTCATGACTGGAGAGCGGTGTTCCACAACTGGGACAGTAAGGCACAATTTTATGTCCTTTGTAGATTAGACCTTTTTGGAAAAAATCGTTCAAGATCCACCAGACTGTTTCAATATAATCATTCTTCAGAGTTATGTAAGGATTATCAAGATCAATCCAATAGCCCATTATCTTAGTCATTTCCCGCCATTCTTTTTCGTAGGAAAAAACAGAATTTTTGCACTGATCATTAAATTTTTCGATACCGTAATCTTCCACCTGTTTTTTGTCTTTGAGACCCAACCTTTTTTCCACTTCGATCTCCACAGGTAATCCGTGCGTGTCCCAACCAGCTTTTCTTCTAACCTGATAACCTTGCATCGTTTTGTAACGACAGACCGAATCCTTCAAGGTGCGGGCGATAATGTGATGAATCCCTGGCATACCGTTTGCAGTAGGTGGTCCTTCAAAGAAGACAAATTTTTTTGCCTTTTCCCGAAAATTTTCACTTTTTTTGGCGATTTCATTTTTTTCCCAAAATAGGCGAATTCTTTTTTCCATTTGGGAAGCTTTTTCTTTTACATCAAATTTCTTGTACATCGTAACCTCGAGTTATTCTCTATTTGTGCAATTTTTTATATTTCTTTAAATTGCTTTTTTTGACACAATTTTTTTTTACTCATATATTCTCGATCTTGAAAAAAATAATTTGTTCCAAAGTTTGTAGTTGTTTGTTTGTGTCAATAACAAAGGTAAATAGATAATGTAAAGAATGGATAATGAAGTGACTTTGTTATATAAATTCTATTTGATTTTTTTCAGGAATTGCAATGTTATTTTCTTTGGAAGATGAATTTTTCTCTATTATCAGCGAAAAATTGTCTGATCGCGTTCAGGCCCCACAGAAATGATAGTTATCTTTGTTTCGAGTAGTTCTTCTAATTTTTGGATATAATTTTTTGCATTCTTTGGAAGGTCGAAAAATTCTTTGGTTCGGGAAATATCTTCGTTCCAACCAAGCATTTCAGTATATTGTGGCACGACGTTCGCTAGAATATCCGCTCGCGCTGGGAATTGATCTGTTTCTTCCTCACCAATTTTGTATTTTGTGCAGATCATTATTTTTTCAAATCCGCTTAAGACGTCCAAACAAGTCAAAGCTACTTCATCGACAGCATTGATCATGATGGCAAAACGAGCAGCTACAGCATCAAACCAACCGCAGCGTCTGGGCCGCCCGGTCGTTGCTCCAAATTCATTTCCTTGCTGTCTGATCATTTTTCCTATCTCATCTTTCAATTCAGTGGGAAAAGGGCCTTCACCGACGCGGGTATAATAGCTTTTCAACACACCGATAGTTCTATCAAGATGATGCGAAAATCCGCTTCCGATTGCAATTCCGCCAGATATCGTGTGTGAAGAAGTCACGAAAGGATATGTGCCAAAAAAAATATCAAGAAGCGAACCTTGCGCACCTTCAAACAGTATCATTTTTTCTTTCAAGGAATTTAGATAATAGGGGACTTGGAGTAAATATTTTTGAAATTTTCTGGCGGTATTGAAAAGAATTTCGACATTTTCTTCTAATGAATCCAATTTTTCAAGATGATAGATCGAATTATTTTTGATTCTTTCAGTCAGATATTTTCTGGAAAAAAGATCGCCGAACCGCACTCCAATCCTAATGATCGCATCGGTATAGCAAGGGCCGATGCCACACTTTGTCGTGCCGATCTTTGTTGTCCTGTTATCATTTTCTGCTTTTCCATCAAGCTGGCGATGAAGCGGTAGAACAATGTGTGCACGAGGATCGATAAAAAATCTATTTTGAAATTCGACGCCTTGTTCTTTTAATGCCTTCATTTCTTCATCCAAACTAAAAAGATCAATTACAACGCCGCTTCCCAAAACGCAGATTTTTTCTGGATACAAAATTCCAGAAGGAATGAGATGGAACACGAATTTATTTTTACCAACTTTTATCGTATGACCAGCATTATTCCCGCCTTGAAAACGCACGACAACATCCGCATCTTTTGCCAGGACATCAACTATTTTTGCTTTTCCCTCATCGCCCCAAGCACAGCCCAAAACGGCTTTTGAACGCATAAAGTTACTCCTTTTGGATAATTACGGCTTCCAACAATTTTCTTGTTGATCTGATGTCAATAAATGAATTGCAGAAAAATTTATTGACGCGAAACTGAAAAACTCAAATGTGATTTTTTGCCAGAGGAGGATAGATGCAAAAAGAAAAGAAAATTCGAGTTATGATCGCAAAACCAGGTCTTGACGGGCACGATAGAGGAGCGAAATATATTGCTCGTGCGCTTCGAGATGCTGGGATGGAAGTAATCTATACAGGAATCCGACAGACGCCAGAGCAGATCGCCAATTCTGCTTTGCAGGAAGATGTAGATATCGTTGGTCTCAGCCTTTTATCGGGTGCACATAATTTCCTGTTTCCCAAAGTTTCAGAGTTATTAAAGAAAAAAGGTGGAGAAGATATTTTATTATTTGGTGGTGGAGTGATTCCCGAAGAAGATATCGCATTTCTCAAATCTAAAGGTTTCAAAGCTATTTTCACACCGGGGACACCAGCGCAAGCGGTTGTAGATTTTATTCATAAAACATTGAACAATGGATAATTACCCAGAAAACAAGATCATAAACGAATTGGGAAATATAGAGCTAAGGATAGCAGAAGACAATCTTTCTGCATATCTTGTAGTCCATCGATCGGCACAAGTCATCGATGAACAGGAAATCATCGAACTGATCGAAAAAGCAGGAATCGTGAAAGGTATTGAAATAGCTTCCCAATTTAATAAAGATAACAATATCCAGAAAGAATTCGGGAAACCGTTTCTGGTAGCGAAAATAGAAATAGATCCTGAGCAAGCTGAGATTTCATATAATTTTGATCCGGAAAATTGTCTTGATCCAGATTCCATTATTGATCTTTTTTCGATCAATACAAGAGAAAAAGCTCTCGCAGGTGAGATCATTGCTCATGTCTCGTCTGAAAAAATTTCAGAAGAGAAAGATATCTTTGATATTTTTGGACATAAAGTCAGTGCCAATTCACTGATTTTGATTGATCCAGAAAAATATCTGGGAAACAATGTAGCTTATTCTAACGAGAAAAAAGCTGTGATCGCTGAAAAAAACGGCTACATCTATCTTGATGAAGAAAATAGATTTAATATCAAAGATGAGATCATCATCAAAGAAAATATTCACAGTAAGCACCTGCATTTGTTTGGAAATGTAATCATTCAAAATTCCATAGATGATTCTCATATTAGGGTCGAAGGTAATTTGAATGTCAAAGGTGAGATCAAGAATTGCTTACACAAGGCGATCGTCGTTAGCGGTAATGCTGTTATAAATATTGCTGAGAAAGCATATGTCATAACTCAGGGCAAATTAGTCATAAAAAATAAATCGATTTTTTCTGTTTTAGAAGCGGATCAAGATATTATCGGGGAAGAAAGATCTACGATTACAGGTGGTTTGATCAGATCAGCTCTGAGCATCACGCTTCAGAATGCTGGTTCGCCTGCTGGGATCACAGAATTGGAGATCACTTCATCTCCCTTTTTAAAATATCAGATCGTTGATCTTGCGAAAAAGCTGGAAGCATCAAAAACAGGTGATGTATCAGAAGAAGATATATTACCTTTAAAAAAAGAATTTGAGCAGAGCAAAACAAAATTTAGTCTTGAACTGGATTATTATTTAAAGAAGAAAGAAGCTTGCATTCGCATTGAAAATGAACTGCGTCCTCGAGTTTTGAGCAGGATATTGGATCAAACTTTAATGATCGATGAATTGAAGAAAAGAGTTGATATTTTATATAATGAAGGAATAATAAAAATTTATGACATTGACAAATAACAGCGCTTTAATTTTTTTGGAAGAAAGGAAAAAAGAAAAATGGTGTGGAAAAAAGTATATTTGTTAAGTATTATTAAATTTTTTGCTAAAAATTAGAAACGAAAGCATTTACCAATTGGTAGATGCTTTTTTTTTTGGAGTAATTATGATAAAAGATTTGGAAATTCTCATTGAAATGCAAAAATTGGACGATGTGATCGGAGAAAAAAATAAACTCGTGAAAAGTTTACCCAAAGAGCTCAATACTTTGATCGAAAATTTGGAAAAGGCAGAACAATCTTTGCAAAAAAGTAAAAATGAATTGAAAGCTAACAAAAATTATCAAAAGAAAAAAGAAGTCTTGATCCAAAGCAACGAAGATAAGATCAATAAATATAAAGATCAATTGCTGGCGATCAAAACCAACAAAGAATACAAAGCTTTGAATAGCGAAATCACTCATTTGTTCAAAAAAAATTCTGTAATCGATGACGAGATCATTGATTTGATGGAAAGAGAATCTGAACTGCAAGACATGATCAAAGCTGAAAAACACAAACAGAAGGAAGCAGAAAGTGAATTGAAGGCGAATGAGGAAAAGATCAAGCAAAAGATCACAACCTTGAAAAACGACATTGATGCGCTCAGAGAAAAGAGAAATAAAATGGCAAAAAATATCCCGATCAAAATTCTAAAACGTTACGCTGCTCTCATCAAAAATAAAAACAGAAAAGCCGTCGTCTATAATGACAATAATAATTGTAGCGGCTGCGGTTATCAGATCAGACCACAAATGATAATCGAGATATCTGAAGGGAATAAGATAATTTATTGCGAAAATTGTGGACGAATAATCGTGGACAAAATCAATTGATATTCAAAAAAATTGTTTTGCCAAAGAAGATAAAATGTCTGCCTGAATGCAATTTGTGAGCAGGAGGAAAGTCCGAACACCAAAGGGTAGGATACTTCCTAACCGGAAGATCTGGCAACAGATAGCAAGTTCCACAGAAATAAACTACCTGGCACTGATTTTTTTGTCTGAAATAGATGCCAGGAAAAGTTGAAATGGCGGTGTAAGAGACCACCGGTTCTCGATGTGAATCGGGAAGCCAGGAAAACCTTATCCGGTGCAATGTCAAATAGGAGAATAGATGAGTTTGCCCGACTTGAATATTCTCGGGTGGACAGCTTTAGTCGGTCGCCAGGCGAACTCGATCGAGTGCAGCAATGCCCGACTTAGAGAAATAGACATTAGATCACTTGTTAGGTGATTTACAGAATTCGGCTTAATATCTTCTTTGGCAAACAGATCAAGGATAAATAATTATGCATAAAAGATGGCAAATATCAGATAGCTTGAGCCAAGAACAAGAAGAGCAGAAACAGCAGATCATCGAAAAGGTCAAATGCCCGGAAATGATCGCAGAAATGCTGGTCAGAAAAAATATTATCAATAGCGATGAGATCAAAACTTTTTTTGATCCAAAATTAGAAGATTGTCATGATCCCTTCATTTTCAAAGATATGGGAAAGGCTGTCGAACGTATCATCAAAGCAATCAATAAACAGCAAAAGATCGTGATTTACGGCGATTATGATGTGGATGGCACGACTTCCACAGCGTTACTATATTTGGGACTTTCCAAAGTTAATGCGATCGTAGATTTCTATATCCCACATCGAATGATCGATGGTTATGGACTATCGATCAGCGGAGTGGAACAACTCATTGCAGAAAAAGCGAATCTCATCATCAGCGTCGATTGCGGAATTAATGCGACAGAAGAAATCAAAATTTTACAGGAAAATGGCATCGATATCATCATCACAGATCATCATAATCCCAAAGAAACATTGCCTTCTGCCCAAGCTTTGATCAATCCAAAGATCGCAAATTGTGAATATCCCTATAAATATCTCGCTGGCGTGGGCGTTGCTTATAAGCTTTTGATGGGAGTGTACAAAAGACTGGGCGTAGATACAAAAGAAATGATCGATAAATATGTTGATCTTGTCGCACTGGGAACTGTCGCCGATATTGTCCCACTCACCGGCGAAAATCGCATTTTTGCAAAAATAGGTCTGACAAGATTGATCGCAAAACATAATATCGGGATCACTTCTCTGATCAAGCTTTCCGGTCTTTCCCAGAAAAAATTGAATTCTAGTGATATTGTGTTTGGAATAGCCCCGCGAATAAATGCTGCAGGCAGGATGGGAAGTGCGTTGCGCGCAGTCGAACTGATGGTTTCAAATGATGAAAATGAAAGTATGGAACTCGCTCAGATCATCGAAAGAGAGAATTCCTTGCGCCAGCAGATTGATCAACGCACATTTCAGGAAGCTTGTGAAATTATCGAAAAAAAGTATAAAAATATTGAAGAAACACCTTTGATCGTGGTTTCTTCTGATAACTGGCATCAAGGTGTCATCGGTATCGTTGCTTCAAAACTTGTCGAAAAATATTTCCGTCCCACGATCATGATTACTTTCAAAGAGGGAGTGGGAAGTGGCTCTGGCAGAAGCATTCCTGGATTTGATCTTTATGCAGCGCTGGAATCGGTCGAAGAATATTTGGAAACATTTGGCGGACACAAATATGCAGCAGGAATTTCTGTCCTGATCGAATATGTCGATCTCATCGAAAATAAATTGCATAAATTTGTCAGTCAACATATCACAAAAGAGCAATTAATTCCACCACTGAAAATTGACACCAAGTTAGAATTATATGAGATCAACGAAAATTTATTAGAATGGCTGAACAAATTTGCTCCTTTCGGACCAGGAAATATGAGACCAACATTTTTCACCGATAAAGTTATGATTGTCGGTTTTCCCTACAATGTCGGACAAAATCATCTGAAACTGAAAGTCATGAAAGATGGTTGCACGCTTGATCTGATCGGGTTTAATTTGGGAGATTATCTTCCTTTCCTGAAAAAAGGTTCTCACATCGATATTGCCTATTCTCTGGAATTCAATACCTGGCAGGGCAGAACAACGATCCAGGGAAAATTGAAAGATTTGCGACTGCCACGAGACTGATGAAAAAACTGATTGTCATTTCATTCATCTTAGTTTTGATCAATTGCAGCTACAATCCAATTCAAAAAAAATATTTCATCCAGGAACTGAAACCGATCGAAGAATTTCAGCTGAATTTTCATCCGCAGAAAGCGCTTTTTTCATCTTCAGAACAGCGTTATTTTTTGCTTGAGGAAAATTTTGTGCATATTTACCAAAACAGGAGATTGCTCAATTCGCTCGGTGGCTTGGGTTTTGAAAAGAACCAATTTGATCATCTCTCAGATATTGCTCTTGCCCCAGATGGCAATTTGATGGCGCTGGATAGTTTCCAAAAAAAGATAAAAAAATTCGATGCTGAAGGCAGTTGGATGATGGAAATTTCACTTTCAGAATTTAGTGAGCCAACGGCTTTCGACATTGCTCTGAATGAAGATATATATGTTTATGACAATGATAAAAAAGAAATATTCATCATCGATCCTTTTTCACAGAAGATCAGTTTTTCCTTTGGCAAATTCAAATTGCAGTCTGTTAAAAAATTAAAAGTTTATAAAAATTTTGTGACAGCCTACGATCAAAAAAATTATCTGACATACGTTTACAATAAATTAGGACAATTCCAGGAAACTCTGGATGGAAATATCGTTTTTTGGCGTGATAAAAAATTTAAAATCGAGAAATTCTGTTTCACTCAGCTCGCCGAGAATTCCAAACTCGCTGTCGGAACTTCAGAAATCATTGACCTTTTTGTGCAAGAAGACCGTTTATTAGTCGTGCGCAAAAATTCTCTTCAATTATTGCAGATCGCTTTTAGCATCGAAAAATGAAACGAAATTCCATGCTTCTGATCTTTCTTTCTGCTTTATTGCTGGCGCTAAGTCGTTTGCCTCTTCAGCTCGGATTTCTGGTTTTTTGGAGTTTTATCCCACTTTTTCATTTCTTCCAAAACAAATATCGAACAAAACATCTTTTGGCTTATGGCTTCATTTTCAGCTTTGTTTACACCGTCATCTCTTTGCATTGGATCAATTTAGTGACAATTCCTGGTTTTTTGGGAATGATCATAGTTTTTGGTTTCTATTTTTTTCTGATCTTTTGGTTGTCGAACAGGATCTGGCATCAATTTCCCAAATTCAAATATTGGATATTTCTTTGTTTTTGGATTAGTTTTGAGTTTTTACAAAATTTTGGTGAATTCAGTTTTCCCTGGTTTAATATTGGATATGCTCTGGCAGAATATTTACCTCTTCTTCAAATCGCCGATCTGGGCGGGATTTATCTCCTTTCTCTGCTGATCATTTTGGTAAATGTCCTTTTATACAGAGCTTTGAAAAAATTCTCCAGCTCTTTGATCCTGCTTGTGATCTTATTGTTTGTCTGGATAGGTTATGGAATTCTCCGTCTGCAGAACCTCGATATGCAAAAGCAAGATCAGAAAGCTGCGATCGTCCAGGTCAGCATTCCGCAGGAATTGAAGTGGGAAGATGCCTATTTTGATTCGACAATGCGACTCTATAATGACTTTATTTTACAAGCTGCGGAAAAGGCGAAATTAGTGATCTTACCGGAATCTGCTTTCCCACTCTATCTTCTCAAAGATCATGTTAATCGGGAATATTTTCGTTCGTTGGCGCAAAAGCTGGATGTCGATATTTTCACAGGTTTTCCTCATTACCAAAAAAATGAAAAAGGTCATCCGCGTCCTTACACATTCTTCAATTCTGCTACGCAATTTTCTGCTGATGGCAGGATCGAAGATCATTATAACAAAAATATACTTGTTCCTTTTGGTGAACGCATTCCTTTCCTGAAATATTTTCCTTTTTTGTGGAATATCCATTTGGGGCAAGCAAACTGGGAATATGGAAAAGAGCAAAAATTTTATGATCATGATGATTTTTCCTATTCACCTCTGATCTGTTTCGAAATTGCCTTCGAGCGTCTTACCACCAGAATGATGAAAAATAATCCAGACTTTATTGTAAATATCACTAATGATGCCTGGTTTCACCGTTCAAGCGGAACTTATCAGCATGCGATCATGACGAAATTCAGGGCGATCGAGACCAGAAGACAGCTCTTTCGGGCCGCAAATACAGGCTATTCGATGGTCGTTTCACCAACGGGAGAAATTCAGCAGATCTCAGAATTATTCGAACGGACGATCCTGACCGATAATATTATTACTTATTCAAAAAAAACTATCTTTACAAAATTTCTTTCTTGGTTTCCCTATCTTTTTTTGATTTTCAGCACGATATTTCTCATTGCTTCGTTTGTTATCCGAAAAAAATGAAAAATGAAAAAATATTATTATACGATTGGCGAAGTTAGCAATTTATTGGATCTAAAACCCCATATTTTGCGATATTGGGAAAAGGAATTTCCGCAGGTTCATCCGCGCAAAAGATTCGGTCGCAATCGCCGCTATAATCCCGATGATATTGAGCTTCTAAAAAAGATCAAATTTATGTTATATACTCAGCGGTTCACGATCGAAGGTGTGAAGAAAAAACTGAAAGCATTAGATAAAAAAGAAGATCAGATGGAATTGGATTTCACGGTAGATAAAAAAGAAAAGAAAGAAAATATCAAAAAAGAGCTGAAAAAATTACAAGAACTATTGAAGATTCGATGTAGTTGAGGTCTCGCTGAAATTTAATTCTTGGATTTTCAGGATTCTTCTTAGAATTTATACCGTGAAAGATTCAAGAAACCACTAATTCTTTGAATTTTCTTTCTTCACCATTTTACATAATTTATTTTACTAACGAATTACTCGATAAATCCGGACAAATTAGTTTTTTCTCCTTTTCCATTTTTCTTTCCCTATCACCATTTTTAACCCATCTTTACCATCCAAAAATAAATAAAATAAAATTTCAAGATATC
>JAGYMQ010000099.1 GCA_018400535.1 Candidatus Cloacimonadota bacterium | reverse complement strand
GAAAATCTGTGGTTCAGACTTTTACATTATATCATTCGTGCCAATTCGCGTAAATTCGTGGTTTCTATCTTTTCTTTCGTTCTTCGCGGTGAGAGCTCAAAATTGGAATGCCGAGTTACGACAATATTCAGAAGTTTTACTATTGAAGCACATTTTTGACGATCGGCACGAATTCATTATCATTAATCGGTTTTGAAAGTGCAATTATATCGTTCAAATTTTTGCCAAAACGGTTTTTTAGAAGATGAACATTACCCGTCAAAAAGATAGCTCTGAAATTTTCTGATCTTTCTTTCAGTTCGAAATAGAGATCAATTCCTGTTTTTTCACCTTTCAAAAGAACATCCAGCAGAATAAGTTCTGGTTTCTCTTCCAGAAAGATATCGATCGCTGATTCAGCATTATCAACGATAGCTATCACATCAAATTCGTTTTCTTCCAGCATAAATCTCATATCCATTGCGATAATCGTTTCATCTTCGACGATCATGATCTTTTGTTTTTTCATAATTATTTTGCGTTGAATAGCAGATCTATTCTTGTTCCTTTATTGCTTGTAACCTTAATATTTCCGTCGATCTGTTTCGATAATATGAAGATCAATCTGAAACCCAGCGAACCAGATTTCATTTTTTCAGACAGATCATCAATTCCTGTCCCATTATCGGAAAAGATAAAATGTAAAACATCATCTTCGTTGCGATTGATCTTTACTGAAATATTTCCGTCATCGCGGTTGACAAAGGCATATTTCAAGGAATTTGTAACAATCTCATTGAAGATCAATCCAAAGGGAACCGCCTTGTTGATATCGATATTTACGTTTTGATCAATATCAATCGTCCAGGTGATCTTTCCCTGCAATTTATAGGAATAGATCAGTTTGTTCAAAAGTATCTTTAGATATTCTTTCAACCTGATCTCAGAAAATGTTTCCACTTCATACAAGAGCTTATGAACCATAGACATGGCATATATCCGATTTTTACTTTCTTCAAAGGCGATGATGGCATCTTCTTTATTTTTGATGTCGTGCGATTGCAAATTCAAAAGACTGGTGATCACATTCATATTATTTTTTACGCGATGATGAACTTCTTTCAGCAGAACTTCTTTTTCACGTAATGATCGGAGAATTTCTTCTTGCTTTTGTTTGCGATCAATCGCTTGAGCTATCTGTCCTGAAACGAATTCCAATAATCTCAGATCTTTTTTGCTGTATTGTCGTGGATTGGTGTAGCTTTGCACCGAGATCATGCCAATGATATGATCTTCGACCTTGAGCGGAACTCCCAGCCAGATCTTAGATTTTGCGCCGATCGTTTCGATCTTACCTTGTTTTTCCAAAGCCGCAATTCCTTCTGCATCAACGATCAAAGGACGAGCGGTTTTGATCACGTAGGCAGTGAGTGTTTTCCCAGCAGGATAGTTCTCAAAATTATCCTTTTGGTCAATGTGGTAGGGAAGCGAGATCGTATCATTTTCTTGATTATAGATCGCTACGTAGAAATTCGTTGTATCCATTAGTTTATTAATGTTCTTTTTGATCTCATTATAAAGTTCATTCAGATTTTCTGTTTGACTGACAGCGAGCGATATCTCTCTTTGCACTTCTTCTGTTTTTTGTGCTTCCATTCTTTTTGTGATATCCAAGATGACGCCATCGATAAATTTGATATTTCCTGTTTTATCAAAAATTGCTTGATAATTTGTGGAAACCCAGATCTTCTTTCCATTTTTTCTGAACTCTTCTGACACATATTCTTTGATCACTTTTTTATTTTGCAATTCTCGCAATAATTTTTCTCTTACTGTGGCAGTTTCATATAATTCCACAGCGTTGATCTGCTTCAGATCTTGCAGCGAACTATATCCATAGATCTTGAGGAAGGCAGGATTTGCTGATATGAAATCTCCTTGTGGTGTGGAACGTGAAATTCCCACCGGCAGATTATTGACAAGCGATCGAAATTTCTTTTCGCTGTCTCGGATCGATTTTTCCAATTTAACCAATTCGGTAATGTCAACTGCTGTGGTGAAATTCAATTTTCGATCATGTAGCTCGATTATCTCTGCTGAAAGTAATACGTTCAATGGCTTGCCTTCTTTTGTATAGATGATCGCTTCTTCATTTTCGACTTTATTCTCGTTCTTGAGTTTTTGAAATAGTTCGTTTCTTCTTTTAACGTCAAATCTTGTCACTTCTTCTGCAGTCTTGCCGATCACTTCTTCTGGCGCGAAACCCAATCTATCATAGAATGTTTGATTCACTTCAATATATTTATGAGTTTTCAAATCGCTTAAACCTATGATATTTGGACTGTTTTGAAAGGCTTTGGCAAATTTCTCTTCCGAAAGTTTCAATTCCGAAAGGTCTTTGCTGATGCCAAAAAATACTTTTTCTCGATTCCAAGCACCTTTTGCAATAAAAGATTCCACCGGGATATGTTTCCCTTTTTTAGTTAACATAGGTAGGGTGCAGGATTTTGTATCGTCCTGGATCATTTCCTGGAATATTTTCTGCGCTTGCTCTCGATGCTTTTCTGGATAAAGTTGGCTAATTGATCTCCCTAAAAGCTCCTTTTCTTTATATTTTAATTTATTTTTGACTGTTTTATTCATATCCAGGATCTTACCATTCTGATCGAAAACCCAAAGCATATCGACATTTGCATTGAAGAAATTGCTGAGATTCTCCTCACTTTTTTTGAGAGCATTCAATGCTTTCACCTTTTCAGTGACGTCTCTGACCGCAGCGATACGAACTTTTTTCCCGTCTCGCATCAGATCTTTTGCTTCCAATTCCACGATCACAGAAGAACCATCCTTTCTTTTCGCTGTGATCGTATAGGGAGCTGCTCGAAATTTGAGCATATTTTTCATTATTTTTGCGCGGTCTTTTGTGGATGGTACATATTCGATCAGATTCTTCCCTATCGCTTCTTCACGATCGTATCCGACTAATTTCAAAAAGGAATCATTGGCATCGAGCAAGAAACCCTTTCGGTGAATAATGATCCCTTCAAAGGTTGCCTCAGAGAGAAATTTGAAACGCTGTTCACTATTCTTTATTTTTTCTTCATATTGTTTGCGTTCTGTGATATCGCGGGCAATGCTCAAAATCATCTTTTGTCCCTTATAGGTGATGACAGTCGAGCTGATCTCGACCGGGAAAATTCTTCCGTCTTTAGTTTTATGCTCTCTTTGGACCAAATTCTGATTTCCTTTTTGCAATAATACATCCATATTTATGACATCTGCTTTTTTTAAAGTGGGATCAATATCATAGGGAGTCATTGAGAGAAGTTCCTTTCTGGAATAGCCCAGAGTTTTAATAGCAGCTTTGTTCATTTCCACGAATTTAGAATTTTCATCGATCACCAATACGCTATCATTCATACTATCGATCATCTCTTTATATTCTTTTTCTGCTTGTTTGCGTTCTGTGATATCGCGCACGATGCAGATGATGCCACCGTCCTCCAATAATGTGAGTGAAAGTTCCTGAGGAAACTCGGTTCCATTTTTCTTTTTGCCGACAGCTTCTCCGCGCCAGTGTTTTTGAGATTTGAGCTGCGGTATGATCTCGGTGGTAAATCTTTTTAATTCTTTGGGAGAATATAACGTCTGCCAGGATTTTCCCAGCAAATCCTTATCTTTTTCATAACCGTAGATCTTGATATGAGATTCATTAAGGTAAGTATATTTTTCCTGCGAATCCAATATCCCGATTCCGTCGATAGAGCTTTCGAAAGCTTGTTGTCTTTGCCTGAGCATTTTTTCGTTTTTGATTTTTTCCGTGATATCTTCAGAAATTCCTAACAGGCATTTCTGTTTATTCTTCAGTCTGATCGGCAACTTTGTGGTCTTGAACCAGTGCAACTTGCCATCTGCGGTCGTGAAAGGTTCTTCCTGAACATATTTGGTCTTTTGTCCGTTTATCACTTCCAGATCATCTTTGATGAAAGCTTTTGCTTCCTTTTTGGTCAAACTATTGATCTGAGAAAAATCAAGATCAGTTTTGCCCAGCATTTCTTCTTGCGTTGTATTATATAGCTCTGCAATGGAATTATTCACAAACAGATATTTTCCTTTTTTATCTTTCACATAGATCAGGATCGGAGAAGTATTGACAACGTTTCTCAATAAATTTTCTTGTTCTTTGAGTGACTGTTCTGCCTTTTTTCTGTCAGTAACATCGACGATAGTTCCCAAAATTCTGGCAGCTTTCCCTTTTTTGTCAAAAAAGACCTGTGCTCTGGTCAAGACGTTTATCCAATCTCCATTTCTGTGTTTTATCCGGTTTTCCATTTTAAAACGAGATTGATTTCTGGAAATGAGATCATAAAAATTTTGTTGAGCTTTTGATCTATCTTCAGGATGGATAATTTGCGTGAGGATCTCTGAATTATTTTGAAATTCCCAATCTTGAAAATCCAACATTTTTTTCCAAGCAGGAGAAAGATATACCGTATCATTTTTCAGATTCCAATCAAAAAGACCATCCTGCGTAGCTTGCATGGCAAGTTCAAATCGCTCTTCACTAATTTTCAATTCTTCTTCAGCTTTTTTTTGTTTTGTCACATCGTTAGTAAAAGACAAAATGCGGTTTTCGGATAATTTGACAGATCTAATATCCCAATAATGAGTAATTCCATTTTGATAAATGATAGAAAAATTATCCGAGTTATTGTTATTTTTTTTGATCCTGGAAAAATATTCAGCGGATCTTTTTTGATCTGTTTCAGCTATCAAATCAAGGAAACTCATCTGGAGGAGTTCAGTATTCTTATATCCGGTTATATTTAGAGCTTCTTTGTTCGCATTAAGAATATTCCCAATATTGTCTGTTATGAAAATTCCGTAGGGAGCATTTTCCACATAACTGCGGAATTTCTTTTCATTTGTAATAAGAGATTGCTCGGTTTGTTTTCTTCTTTTTTCCAATTCGATATCGTGCAGAGCAAAAGCGATATCATCAGCAATTTCCAGAAAAAGATTGATCTCTTTTTCATTGTGAACGAATTTTTCGGGCAAGGATACAGAGATTAAACCATAAATGATATTTTTGTGTAATAAAAGGTTTGTATAGGAACATTTGTGCGAAAGAAGTGATGAGAGCGGACATTCCGGGCAATCGTTCGGTGGATCATTGTTTATTTGTATCTTTCCAGTTTCCAATACTTTTTGAGCACATTTTGTCCATTTCCCTTGCTGGAATTGTTTTTCGATTTTATTGAATATTTTGCCCAATCCGGCTTGAGCAGAGCCACTGAAGTGTCGATTCTGATCAAATAAGATGATCCAGGCATTCTCATAGCTTCCATTTTTGATCAAGCTGGAGCAGATCTTTTCGATCAAGATTTGTTCATCTTTTTCTTTCACGATCAATTGATCTATTTTGCGGATTGAGAGCAAGATCCGATTCAGATGTTTGATCTGTTCTTCATATATTTTCTTTTCGGTGATATCTTCGACCGCTCCGTCATAATAAAGAACTTTCCCATTTTCATCTTTTTTTGCAAAAGCGCTTTCCAGAACAGTGAGATTAGAACCATCTTTTCGTTTCCATTTTGCTTCGATGCCTTTTACGATAGCATTATCCTTGAATAAGCTTTTAAAGAAATTTCGGTTGTATTCTGGATGATAGCCTTCTTTTTCCAGATTTCTTTTTTTCAATTCTTCGACCGAGTCATAGCCCAGCATTTCAACGAGAGTCGGATTTGCCATCAAAATATCACCTTGCGGATTGGTGCGGTAAAGTCCGATCGTTGTATTTTGATAGATACTGCGAAATCTTTCTTCGCTTTCTTGCAATTTAATGCTGTTTGCCAGTCTTTGCTCTTCATTAGCCACCGCTTGTCCAAACATTGTCATGATCTGAATATCTACTTCGGAGAATTCTCTTTTTTCTGTATCGCACAGGCAAAATGATCCGACGGTTCTTCCCATCAATTTGATCGGATAGCCGAGATAGGACTTTAACTGATATTTGATCACATTAGGATCGACTTTCTCATATTTTGTACCGGTCAGATCATTGAAGATGACAGGTTCGTTTTCATTGTTTCGGATCACATCATAGCAGATATGACCTTCAGGTTTATCATCGAAGTGATAATTTTCTGGTTCATTCCAGATAGCCCAAGTAGAGAGTAAATTTCTTTTTTGATCAAGGCGATTATACAACAGACAACTACAATCAAGGATATCTCCTGTCGTATCGATAATTTTTTTGATATTTTCACGGGAATTTGTTTGTAATGAAAGCAGGCATCTATTCAAGGATTTCACTGCAAATTCCAGCTTGAGCTGTTTGACAGAGTTCTTCTTTCGCACCAGACTTTTTTCGATAGCAGAAGGAAGGCGATATAATCTTTCTTTGACCACATATTCCCAAGCGCCGGCTTTGATAACATCGGCGGCTTTTTCTTCCGAAAGCGAACCGGTCACCATGATGAACGGGATCAATTTGCTATGTTTCAAAGTAGCTTTTAATGCTTCAAATCCCGTGTATTGTCCCAGATTATAATCACAAAGAATGATATCTGGTTCTTTCTTAAGATTTTCTAAAAATCCTTTTTTATCGGAGACGTGTTTGATCTGAAAGGGAAATGATAGCGAATTCTCAAGTTCTCTTTTGATGATCTCCAAATCCAAAAGATCATCTTCAACGATCAGAAATTTCTGTTTTTCCATAATTCAATCTCCATTTTTTAGTAAGGAGTGCGATTCAAGATCGCCCAGACAACACCAAGGTTTTTGACAGCTTTGGTAAAATCGTGAAAATCAACAGGTTTCACAACATAGGCATTGACGCCGAAGTCATAGCATTTGAGGATGTCTTTTTCCAGAGCGGAAGAAGTGAGCATAACGATCGGAATGTATTTCAACTCTTCATTTTTTCTGATATTTTGCAAAACTTCCAAGCCATCCATTTTCGGCATTTTGATATCGAGCAGGATCAGACAGGGTTTTTCTTTTTTGCGGGAAGAAAATTGATCTTGATAGAGCAAATAAGAAAGCGCTTCTTCACCATTCTGAACGATATCGATGCGGTTATCGAGATCATATTCTTTGAACGCTTCTAATGTGAGCTCGATATCTTCTTCATTATCTTCGACTAATAATATTGGCTTTTTTCGGTTCATTTCCGCTCCTAATAAGAAGATGCTTTTTAGCCAAATGTTGATGGAAAAATTTTGGATATTCCCTGAAAGCTGAAATCTGAATCACTCATTTCTGTTATCCCTAAAGTGCATCTAACATAAATTTTTCTATTTTAAAAAAATTTTATTTATTGAAATATCTGTCAAACGATTTTCTTCTCAATTTTTTTAATTTGAAGACCAATATTTAAAAACGGTTGATGATAATTTTTGTGATCTCACCTGCTTTTTGCAAAAAAAAACATTTTGCGACTATTTTTTTTTGTGATTTTTTTTTGATCTCTCTTTATGATGCTTTTTCTTTTTTCCATTTTCCTGTCGAAGGCGGCAGATCTTTTCCACTTCCCTGAACGCAACTTTACCGCTACCCATCAGAGGGATATCTTCGATCACATAAAATTCTTTGGGAACAGAGATAGCAGGTAATTCTTTGGCTAGCTGCTTTAAAACCTTTTTCTTATTGAATTCTCCAGTGGCAACAGCTGCCACGACATCCGCACCTTTTTTGGGATTTGGAACATCAACGACGCAGCAAGTGACACCATTCGGAAGATATTTTGCGAGAACTTCTTCCACTTTTACCAAAGAAACCATCTCGCCGCCAACTTTCACGAAGCGTTTCAGTCTTCCCTTGTGCCAGAGAAAGCCATCTTCGTCCAACATTCCCATATCGCCGGTATCATACCAGCCTGCATGCATGTGCAGTGAAGTTTCTTCCATATCATGCAGATAGCCTTTCATCACCAGATCACCTTTCACCATGATCTTGCCTACTTTTCCCACCGGTAATTTCTCATCAGTTTCTCTATCCACGATCTTAACTAAAACTTCTGGAACTGGTTTTCCGATGCTGCCCGGTGTATTGTTTTCCGGCGTGTTGACCGAAACAACAGGGCTGGTCTCTGTCGTGCCATATCCTTCCAGAATATCGATTCCGTGCTGATCTTTGTAAGCTAATCGCAATTTTTCATTAAGTTTATCCGCTCCTGCGATCGCAAAACGGATCGTGTTCAGATCTCCTGGTTTGGATTTTCGCAAATATCCATGAAAGAAAGTCGGAGTGCCGATCAGAACAGTTATCTTGTATTTGATGATAGATTTGACGATCGCGGAATAATCCAGAGGATTGGCGTGTGCCACGATCGAACAGCCAAAAGAAAGAGGTAACCAGAGATTGGTGGTCAAACCGAAAACATGAAAGAAAGGCAGCGTTCCAGCGAAGATATCATTTTCATTCAGGTCGATGATCTTGGGCAGATTGATCAAGTTATGCATAATATTTTGGTGGGATAGTTGCACAGCTTTTGGCTCTTTTTCGCTGCCGCTGGTAAAAAGTATCACGCTGGTATCTTCATCTGAATGAGTTCGCAAATTTGACTGGAGAATTTTTGTTGGAAGCTTTGAGCTTATCAATGCTTTCAATTTTTCGACTGTTCCCAAAGAATCCATAATTTCTTCCAGATAGATCATTCCAGAAACTGGCTTTTGATTAATTTTTAGAAGCAGTTTTTTGCTGGTAATGATCTTTTTGAAGCTACATTTTTCTTGAGCATAGATACAATTATCATGAGCCCCAGTAGAATAATTGATCATGACGGGGATTTTTTTTGCCAATAATGCGGCAACCACAGAGATTATTGCCCCAGCAGAATTGGGCAGCATAATTCCCAAATAATTCCCGCGATATTTTTTGAATCTTTTAGCCAGAATAAGTGCGGCTATTAACATTTTTCCATAGGTGATATCTTTCCCTGTCGCTTGATCATAAACAGCAATTTTATCCTTGTTTTTCTTGGCGATATCGAGAAATATTTCTTGCAATTGCATACTTACTCCTGAAAAAATAAATTTTGAAACTTACAATAAAAAACATAAATACTGTCAAATAATTTCTCAATTCCCTAAGAGAATAATTATTTATTGACATTAAACTTACCTTTTCGTATTTGGATAATTTTGATAGTTCATTCAAGCAGAAAATATAAAGAGGATAAAAAAAATGAAGAATGTTAAATTTGGCCTGATTGGCTGTGGAAGAATTTCTCAAAAACATTTTGAAGCGATCGACGAGATTGAAAACGCAGAAGTGATAAGTTGCTCTGATATCATAGAAAAAAGAGCCAAAGAAGCTGCTACCAAATATGGAATCAAATCCTATTACAAAAATTATATTCAAATGTTAGATAAAGAAGAGATTGATTGCGTCCTGATCTGCACGCCAAGTGGTTTACATCCAAAGATCGGGATTGAAGCTGCCAACAGAAAAGTCCACGTGGTAACTGAAAAACCAATGGCCATCGATCTGAAATCGGCAGATAAACTGGTGCATGCCTGTGATGATAATCAGGTCGAGCTTTTTGTTGTGAAACAAAATCGACTTAATCCATCGATTCAGCTACTAAAAAAGGCGATCGATAAAAATCGTTTTGGGCGGTTATTTTCTGCTAATATCACCGTGCGTTGGACAAGACCGCAGAGCTATTATGATCTGGCGAAATGGCGTGGAACATGGGAATTTGATGGTGGAGCTTTCATGAATCAGGCTTCCCATTATTTTGATCTGATCCAATGGCTGATGGGACCAATCGAATCGGTGATGGCATTCACAAATACTTTGGATCATTCTATCGAAACTGAAGATCAAGGAGCAGGTATCATCCATTTCAGGAATGGAGCTCTCGGCACCGCCGAAGTCTCAATGAACACATATCCCAAAAATCTGGAAGGTTCGATCACGATCATGGGCAAAAAAGGAACCGTCAAAGTTGGAGGAGTTGCTGTCAATAAAATCGAGCATTGGATGTTTGAAGAATATGATGATGATGATAAATTAATCGAACAATCAATGACTAATCCAACAAATGTTTATGGTTTCGGCCATTTAGGTTTCCTGAAAAATGTCGTGGAAGCATTACAGGGAAATGCTATTCCCAATACAGATGGTCGGGATGGCCGAAAATCTCTGGAATTGATCTTAGCGATGTATGAATCAGCTAAAAGCGGCAAAAAAATAGCACTACCTTTAACTTATTAGAAAGAGGTGATTTTGTTAGTTCAAGAATATTTTAAATCAAGAAAGCAACTTCTGGAAAGATCTTTAAAAGAATTTATGCCATCTCCTGACGATTATCCCAAAAACCTCAATGCAGCAATGAATTACAGTGTTTTTAGTGACGGCAAAAGATTGCGTCCGATCTTATTTTTTGCAACTTATGAGATGCTTAACGGCAGAAAAAATATCAGTCGCCTAGACCGCTTATTACCAGCAGCTGCTGCTATCGAGATGGTGCACACAGCTTCATTGATCCACGATGATCTGCCCAGTGTCGATAATTCCAATGAACGTCGCGGGAAACCCAGTTGCCACAAAAAATATGGTGAAGCAGTTGCAATTTTAGCTGGAGACGCACTGATCACAAAAGCGATCGAAACTCTGGCAAAATTAAAAAACAAAAAAGAAGCTGTCACAGCGATCGAGATCTTGACTAGAGCAATATCAACGCGTGGAATGATCGGTGGTCAGGCTGTTGACATTATTTCATCGAGAAAAAAGGTGAACAAAAATACTCTGCGTTATATCCATCTTAAAAAAACTGGATCGCTATTACAAGCTTGCACAGAGCTCGCTTGCGTGCTTTTCAAAGCAGAAGATAATCTTCGCATCACCTTAGGAAATTTTGCGCTCAATCTTGGTCTTGCCTATCAGATCGTTGACGATATTCTGGATGAAGTGGGAAGTTTTGACGTTTTAGGAAAAGAAGCTGGCGGAGATGCCAAACAAAACAAAGCTACCTATCCTTCCATTTTTGGACTGGAAACATCGAAATCGAAAGCTGAAAGACTGCTGCGCGATTGTTTCAATGCGATCAAAAATATGCCGAATAATGACATTTTGCTTGAATACATAAATATGATCCAGGAACGCTTACCTTGATCTATTTGTTTTGCCATTCACTTTAAATAAATATGCCTTATCTGAAAATTATCCGCCCCGTTAACTGCATTTTTGTCTTTATTACTGTTTTATTTGGAGCTTATTTCAAACAAAAACTTGCTTTTGAAATTTCGGCTTTTGCTGCTGCTTTTTCTGCTTTGTTGATCGCTGCAGCTGGTTATGTTATGAATGATTATTTTGATCTTCCGATCGACAAGATCAACAAACCACACCGAGTTCTTCCTTCTAAAAAGATCAATCCCAAAAATGTTTACATTTATTCTCTTTTTCTTTTTATTCTGGGAATTATTCTTTCCTTTCTCACAAATTCTCTCTATTGTGTGCTGATCGCTATCAGCAATTCGATCATCCTTTTTTATTATGCAAAATATTTCAAATTGTCTCCCGCTCTGGGAAATATCATGATCGCATATACTTCTGCTACAACTTTTATTTTTGGAGGATTGAGCAATAATAATTTCCAGAACAGTTTGCTGATAGCATTATTTGCATTATTCTACACTTTGATCCGAGAATTAACCAAAGATTGTGAGGATGTTCACGGCGATTCCATCTTCAAGGCAAAAACTTTGGCAATTCTTCTTGGCGAAAAGAAAACAATGATCTTAGCGTTATTTCCTGCTCTTCTGATGTTATTAACAAATTATTTCGCCTTACAAAAAGTGATGATCTCTTATCTTTCATTCTATCTAATTAGTTTTATCGTGATATTGCCCTTGATGTTTTTTATCATTTTGTTGATCATAAATGGTAAAAAAAAAAAATTCTCTCAATTTTCAAATATGATGAAAATAGATATGTTTATTCTTTTACTTATACTGTGGTTTGGAAAATAGAAAAATGGATATGTTATGAAAATTTATAATAAACTATGTGAAATGAGAAAAAAGCAGGCGAGTTATTTCTGTCTGATTGATCCTGATAAAAATGATATTAAAACTTCCTTGTATTTTGCCAAAAAATGTGAAAAAAACGGTGCAGATGGAATATTGGTCGGGGGAAGTTTGATGATCAATAACAATTTTGAAGCAAACCTAAAGGCGATCAAGGAAAATGTAAATATTCCAGTATTGATCTTTCCGGGTATTTTCAATTTTGTCTCTCCTTTTGCTGATGCGCTTCTATTATTAAGCGTGATCACCAGCAGAAACCCGCAAATGTTGATCGGAGAACAGGTTCGTGCTGCTCCTTTGATCAAACATTATGGTCTGGAAGCGATCGGAACCGGCTATATGCTGATCGAATCTGGCAATAATACATCGGTTCATTTTATGAGTGGAAGTATGCCACTTCCCAGAAACAAAAATGATATTGCTGTGGCACATGCCCTCGCTGGAGAATATCTTGGCATGAAATTGCTATATCTGGATGCTGGCAGTGGTGCCGAAAAAGCCATTCCTGATGAAATGATCAAAGAAATTCGCAAAAATTCTTCTCTTCCGATCTTTTTGGGTGGTGGCATCAAAACTCCAGAACAAGCATTTAACAAGGCAAAAGCAGGAGCAGATTTTATCGTTACCGGAAATATCCTTGAAAAAAACAATGATGAAAAGCTGATCAAAAGATTTGCCGACTCGATCCACAAGGTCAAAAGATCATGATCGATATCCATACTCATATTTTGCCAGCCATCGATGACGGTTCGCCTGATCTGAAAACATCGATCAAACAGATCAAAATGATGGTTGAAAGAGGTGTGACAAATATCGTCTGCACCCCTCATTTTATGCGAAATAATTATCATAACACAGATCAGATCATCACCTCAAAATTTCAATTGCTGAAAAAGGAAATTGCCAGAGAAAAGATCGACGTGAAACTGCATAAAGCAGCAGAAGTATATCTGGACAATAAATCTTTGCAAACAATTAAAAAAGAACAGTTTAATATCGATAACACGAAATTTGTTCTGGTGGAAACAAGTATGTCAGAATTTCCTGCTGATCTCTATGACATTCTTTTTCATCTTGTTCTGGAAGGCTATAAACCGATCCTTGCTCATCCCGAACGCTATCAGCCTTTCCAAAAAAATTGTGAAATTGCTGAAGAATTTATGTATAAAAATGTTTATCTACAAATGAATGCTGGTAGCTTTCTGGGTCAATATGGAACGAGGATCCAAAAAACTGCCTGGAATATGTTAAGCAAAGGCTACGTCCATTTCATTGCTTCTGATAATCATTGCCGTCACGAAGATTATAGCTTGGCTCTTGCTTATGATGCTATTGCAGAGACCATTGATAATTACACCGCAAAATTACTGATAGAAACAAATCCCAAAAAGTTGTTGAATGATGAAAAAATTGATTTTTTTTACGTCGAAGCTTCAAACACTGAAAATAAAACATTCTTAGAAAAGATAAAAGAAAAGATCAAAAAATTATTATGAGTAAATCTATTTTGATCACCGGCGTTACAGGTTTTATCGGAAAAGCCGTCGCTTCAAAACTCGTCCAATCTAAAAATAATATTTTTGCTTTAGTTCGGCCAGGAACGAAAGCAGAAAGGCTCAAGCCACTTCAAGAAAAAATTGAGTTCTTTGAGATCGATCTTGCTGATATCGGAATGCTAAGAGATTTCTTGAAAGACCATTCCTTTGATACAATTCTGCACATCGGAGCCTTGCGCGGTGGCAGAAAATTTTGCAATCACATCTATTATGAAACGAACGTTAATGCTTCTGAACAATTGATGATCAATGCGCTGAAAAATGGAGCAGAATTCGTTTTTTGCTCGTCGGTTGGCGTTTTCGGAGCGATTCCGACAGAGCTACCTGCCAATAATCAAACCAAAAGAAAGAAAGATAATTACTATCATTACACGAAGATCCAGGCAGAAGCATTATTGCAAAAATACATTTTACAAGGACTTAATGGAATGATCATCCGACCTGCTATAACTTATGGCGCTGGAGATTATGGCTTTCCTTTCACGCTCACGAAATTGATCGATAAGAATCTTTTATTTCTGCCAAATAAAAAAATTCAGATCCATTTAACAAACATAAAATTGCTCACGCAGGTTTTTCAAAAAATAATCGAAAATGGCTTTGTAACAGGAAAAGCCTATAACGTCGCAGATTCTAATCCGATCGAAATCCAAAAACTTGCCAATTTTATTTCACAAAAATTGAAAGGCAAAACCTTTCCCAAAAATAAATTGATCTCCAGAAAATATTTTGAATTGGGAGAAAAAACAGCCCACTTTTTCAATAATGAGCTTTGGGTAGCACGTTTTGAGCTGATCTCTAAAAATTGGTATTACAAAGTGAACGATGTTTATGAAGATTTTTCTCTCAAATCTTCTGAAACCATTCCCAATTTCGAACAGGTAATTGATTGGTATAAAGGATTATAAATGGCAATTCCAATTTTTCATACATGGAAAAATTATTTTTCTGATCCCGATGAAGGCTTAGGCTCTTCTTACGAAAGAATTGTGCTGAATAAAAAATTGCAGCATATTTGCCAAACTTTTCAAGTGAAAAATTGTCTGGAAGTTCCCACTTTCGGATTCACTGGAGTTAGTGGCATAAATAGTATGCAGCTGGCAAAAGATGGCATCAATGTGCATCTCGTCGATCATGATAAGGAGCGACTGAAAATGATCGAGAATATCTGGAAGCAACAATCACTTTCAGCGAATTTTACTTTTGTAAAAAATTATCAGGATCTTTCCTTTGAAAAAGATCAATTTGATCTGAGCTGGAATTTTTCGGCTCTTTGGCTGATCTCCGATTTGAACATTTTTTTGACTTCATTAACTAAATGTACCAAAAAAGTGATCTTTTTGTGTGTGCCAAATAGAAACGGATTGGGCTATCTCTCCCAAAAATATCTTTCAGAAGAGAAAATTGAGAATTTCGTAAATGAAGCTAATATTATACCAAAAAATATAATCTCTATTATGAAAAAACTTGATTGGAAATTACTCGTCAGCGATTATATTGATTGCCCGCCTTGGCCTGACATCGGCATGTCTAAAGAAGATTTCCTGCAAAAATTCGGTATCACAATAAAAAAGAAAGAAAGAGAAATTGAAGCGCTCACAATCTTGGATTATTATCAAGATAAGAAACCCGACTTTGCAGAAAAAATGTTGAGATATTATTGGTGGGAAAAAGTTGCGCCCGATTTTATAAAATTTTTCTGGGCTCATCATAAATATTTGCTATTTATTCCTCAAAAATAGGAATAATAATGGAACTCAAATGGTATCATACCCTTTTCTTTTTTGTGATTATTTTTTTACGCGGATTTATGCTGAATAAAGGTGAAGAAATATTTACGAATCTAATTTCTTCACTTGTATTAACGATTATCATTGCCGTATTTTTTAGGATAAAACAGCATCATGAAAAAAAATAGTCTGAATTGGTTGATCGGTATTATTTTGGGGCTCGTTTTTCTCGGTATCTGGCTGAATATCGTTGATTGGCAGGAATTTGTAAAATATTTCAAACAATTTGATCTGACATCGGTTTTACTGTTCTCTTTTTTTTACGTGCTGGCATATCTCTTTCGCAGCTGGCGATGGAGGATCATCATTCATCCGATCAAAAGACTTTCTTATGGTGAAAGTTTCAGTCTTTTTATGGCTGGTTTGATGATGAATTATATCATCCCGATCCGCGCTGGAGAATTTGCAAAATCAATCATTCTCAAGAATAAATATCAGATCAGAATATCGAAAAGTCTGCCGACTATCTTTATCGATAAAATGACCGACCTATTCCCTATTTTACTGATAATGGTGCTCGTTCCTATGATCTCGATCAAAATGAACGTCTTTCTGAATATCGTTATCATGATCATCTTCCTGATCTTACTTTTTTTTCTCGGTTTTTTATTTTTTGCCGTCAATCATGAAGAAAAAGCTATTACTTTTCTGCATAAGTTTCTGGTCATTATCCCACGAAAATACCGTATAAAATTTGAAGAATTTTTTGAGAATTTTGTCGTCGGAATGTCAATTATGAAACAGAGATATTTTGATGGATTCAAGGTTTCGCTTTTGACTTTTTTGGCGGTGATATCCGAAGCAATTTATATCTATGCAGTTTTTCGTGCTTTCGGAGCAGAAATTTCTTATGTGAAAATACTATTCGGCTACACTTTAATGAATTTAACTTACATTTTACCCACTCCACCAGCACAGATCGGCTCAAATCAGTTTATGTGGGTGCTTATTTTTGGTTTTGCTTTAGGAATAAATGAAAATCTCACGAGTGCTGCTGTCACCTTTTCCCATCTTTTAACTTCGTTCTGGATATTTTTTATCGGCAGCCTTTCGCTTTTGACTTTGAAGATCAAATTTCACGAATTGATACGAATAAATGATAAGAGGTAATTTATGAAAGATATTGAAATTTTGGAAAAATTAACAGAAACCCGAAAAAGGATCGAACAGGAATTAGAAAAAGTGATAGTAGGTCAAAAGCAGATCATCGAGCAGATCTTGATCGCTCTTTTTGCAGATGGACATTGCTTGATCGAAGGTGTGCCAGGATTGGCAAAAACTTTGATGGTTTCAGCTCTCGCCAAAGCTCTGAATATGAAATTCAGCCGGATACAATTCACTCCCGATCTGATGCCTTCTGATATAACTGGAACTGATATTCTGGCGGAAAACAAAACTGATGGGAAACGCTATTTTGAATACATTCAAGGCCCTGTTTTTTCCAATATCATTCTGGCTGATGAGATCAATCGGACTCCACCAAAAACTCAAGCAGCTCTTTTACAGGCAATGCAGGAACACGAAGTGACAGCAGGAAATAAAACCTATCAGCTGGATCGTCCTTTCCTTGTGCTGTCAACGCAAAATCCAATCGAACAAGAAGGTACTTATCCTTTGCCAGAAGCTCAATTAGATCGTTTTATGTTCTATTTGAACATCGATTATCCCAGCTTGGAAGAAGAGAAACAAATCGTGCAATTGAAAAAAAATTCACTCGAAACGATCAAACCGATCATTGAGAGAGCAGAAATTTTACAAATCCAAAAAGCCCTTCAGGAAATTCCTGTATCAGATCATGTCCTGAAATTTGCTGTAAAAATTTCTCGCGCCACAAGACCGCAATATCCTGATTCACCAGATTTTGTGAAAAAATGGGTCAATTGGGGCGCTGGTCCTCGCGCTTCTCAATTTTTGGTGCTGGCTGCAAAAACACGAGCTGCGCTTCACAATCGTTTCTCGCCCTCTGAAGATGACGTGAAAAAAGTTGCTCAAATTGTTTTGCAACACAGGATTATAGTTTCTTTTGCAGCAGAGGCAGAGGGAGTAAATTCCAAAAAAGTTATCCAAAAACTGATAAATATTTAACAAAATATTTGCCAGGAAAAAATAAAATACTATACTGTCATAAAGTTTTATTAATGATAATATATGATAAGTTTGTAATATTTTATTATAATGTAATTTTTGCTGGTAAAAATTATTAATGGTCAAAAAAAAAGGAGAAAAAATGAAAACGATTGCTGAGCAATTCGCAGAGTTAAGTGGTCAAATCTACAATTTATGTTCCCAAAAAGAGTTAGTGAGAAGAAAATGTCTTAATCTGGGTCGGATGGAATGCAGACTTCTCAATTTCCTCTACAATTCCAAAGAACCCATTTGTATGAATGACCTCGCTGTTCAAATGCAAGTTTCCCACAGCCGCATCACCAGGCTCATCGATGCTCTTGTCACAAAGGGATTTGTAGAACGTTTTCCTTCAAAGATCGATCGCCGTAGCTGGCTGGCTCATATCACAAAAAAAGGCAAAGAGATCAATGAACGCACTAATTATGAATTTTTGGAACTACAAAAAGAACTAATAAACAATTTACCAAAAGAAGATGTGAAAAGTATTTTAAATCATCTCAATGACTATGTGGAAGCTTACACTATTGCTTTGGAAAAGAAGGAGAATGAATTTGAGCAAAAGCAAAAGTAATACAGTCGCACGTTGGTTAGGAAAGATGGCGTTCGATGTGGAATTGAATGGTCATCATTTCACGATCGATGCCGAAGAAAATGTGGGTGGAGAAGATCAAGGACCTCGTCCAAAACCACTTCTATTAGTTGCCTTAGCAGGTTGCACTGGAATGGACGTGGTTTCGATCATGCGCAAAATGAAAATTAAGGATTATACACTGGATGTAAAAGTGGAAGGAGAACAAGAGATTGAATTTCCCAAAGCTTTCAAAAAGATCGAAGTTATTTTTGATTTTGAAGGGAAAGATCTGCCAGTGACAAAATTAAAAAAAGCGGTAACTCTTTCTGAAACAAGATATTGCGGCGTTTCTGATATGCTGAGGAAAGCCGCAGAGTTGAAAACAATAATAAAAATTAATGGAGAAATTGTATGAAAAAAATTCTGTTAGTAACAATGATCCTGTTCATGCTGGTGCTCAACGCATGCGCAGAGGAGAAAACAACCAAATCGGAAGATACTTTGAACTGGTATTCGAAATTGGAAGAAGCAGAAAAAGAAGCTGTTGAAACTGGCAATCCGATCTTCGTTCATTTTACCGGTTCTGATTGGTGTAAATGGTGTTTCAAATTGCGAGAAGAGGTTTATGAGAAACAGGCTTTCATAGATTATGCCAAAGACAATCTTGTATTATTGAAATTAGATTTCCCACGAAGAACTTATCAAGCTGAGGAAGTGAAACGTTATAATCGTAATTTATTGAATAGATACGGAATTCGTGGTTTTCCAACTGTATTATTATTGGATGAAAAAGGTAATGTGATCGCAAAGACAGGTTATCAATATGGTGGACCAGACGCCTATGTCGCGCATCTTGAAGAATTGCTGTCAAAAAACAGGAAGTAAATGAGATCTAAAATTGCTCTTTTGCTGCTGATCTTTTTATCGAGCCAGCTTACTGCTATTTCTTCGACCAATTTTCAAGATGCTGATTCCTTGCGAAGCAAATCTCGATATCAAGAAGAATTGGAAATATTAAAAAAACTGAATGAAGAACACCCACAAAATGAGATAATTTATTGGAAAATTGCGCGGGTAAATTTTGATCTTGGTGAAAATAGTTTGGAAAAAGAAGAAAAGAAGAAATATTTTTATCAAGGCTTCGAAGCAGCAAAAAAAGCCTTGGATATTAATCCAAATTCTGCTCGCGCAAATCATTGGTATGCTGTTCTCATCGGGCGTATCGGCATGCTGGAAGGAACAAAACAAAAGATCACGAATTCTTATCAGGTTAAGAAATATGCTCTCAAGGCGATCGAACTCGATCCAGAATATGACGGAACCTATCATTTGCTGGGAAGATGGCACTATGAAATTGCTGATCTAAGCTGGATAGAAAAAAAAATCGCCAACTTAATATACGAGAAACTACCTGAGGCAAGTTTTGACAAAGCTATCGATTTTTTTAATTCTGCGATCCATATAAATCCAGATGAGATCAGACATCATTTCTGGCTGGGAAAAACCTATTATCAAACTGAGGAAAATACAAAAGCTGAGAATTGTTTCCAAAAGGTTTTACAACTCGAATCCAAAGATGAAGCTGATAAACTCATGCAAACGGAAGCCGAAGATTTATTGGAAAAAGTGAAATAGCTTTTACTAGAAATAACTAAGAAACATTTTGTAAATATTTTCTCTTTCTTGTCTTGACATTTACAAATTTCAAAAAAAGTTACACAAAAATATTTTTTGGAGTAGCATTTGAATATCTTAGCATTGTGCACTTCTTCAACATCAGGCAGCATCGCTGTTTTCAAAGAAGATCACATCAGCTTTATCAGCTATCTTGACATCAAAGTGACTCATTCAGAAAGGCTTTTACCACAGATAAATTTTGGTTTGAAACAAAGCGGATTGTCTATCCAAGATATTGACCTGATCGCTTATGCAAACGGACCAGGTTCTTTCACTGGGATCAGGATCGGTCTGGCGACAGCGAAAGGTTTTGCCCTGGCTAACCAAATTCCGATTATTCCGATCAATACGCTGGAATTGCTGGCAGCAAATTTGATCAATACAGAACGGGCAATTCTGGTCATGATCGATGCAAAAATGCATGAAATTTATGGAGCGCTCTATTCTCCTGACAAGAAAATTATTATCCCACCAGAAAATGCAAAACCAGAGTTTTTTTTGCAAAAGATCCAGTCACCAGTGGTTATTATCGGAGACATCCAGAAAAAATTTTCTTCCGAAATTACTAAGGCAAAGATCGATTATATTTTTGCGCCAGCACATTTAAATTTTCCACTTGCATCAGGTTTGATCACAATCTCAAAAAAAATGGAAATTCCCAAATTCGATTTCAATTCTGTCGCAAATTTAGAGCCCTTTTATCTTCGCAGATCTCAGGCTGAATTAATGAAAAAAAGTAGAGAAAAAAAATGAAAGAAAGATTGAATTGGCATCAGTATTTTATGGAAATGGCGATCTTGGTCTCAAGTCGTTCCACCTGTCTCAGAAGACAAGTCGGGGCAGTGATCACTCGTAATAACCAGATTCTTTCGACTGGATATAATGGCGCTCCCAAGCACATCAGACATTGTTCTGAAACAGGTTGCTTGAGAAAAAAAATGAATGTTCCTTCTGGTGAGAGACATGAATTGTGTCGCGGAGTTCACGCCGAGCAAAATGCAATAATCCAGGCGGCTGTGAATGGCGTGTCGATCAAAAATGGAGATATCTATTGCACGCATCAACCCTGTTCAATTTGTGCAAAAATGCTGATCAATGCAGAGATCAAAACAATTTATATTGGCAAGGCATACAATGACACATTGGCAATTGAAATGCTACAGGAAGCAGAAATAAATTTGAATTTGGTAGATTTGAAAAGCGGGAAATTAAAAAGGATATTATAAATGAACTATCATATCGAAGTCGAAAATCATCAAGACCTGATCAAGATCAAATTAACAGGTAGTAGAAAAAAGGAAATTGCCAAAAGGATCTGGCATAGTTTTATCGATCTTGCTCAAAAAGAAAAGATCAATAAATTGTTGATAATTGATAAGATGAAAGATGACCTTGAGATCATCGAAGTTCTGGAATTAGGAAATTGGTTAAAAGAGATAAATTTCCCCCGAAATATAATGATCGCAGTGATTGATCCAAATTTGCTAAGTAAAATCAATTGTAATTCTTTTGGTGAAGATGTTATTCAAAATCGTGGTTATCATAATATCCGTGTTTTTTCTGATGAAGATTCTGCTCTAGAATGGCTACAGACTTTTTGATCTTCTATCGCCCGAAAAATGCACAATAACAACATCAAGTTATCCTTCCTTTTCACAGCTTTACAATCGCTCGGACGTGGTATTTGGATGGGAAATATTCTCAGTCTGTACATTGTTTTACTGGCAGAAAATTCTTCACCAATTCTGGGATTAACACCAAACGAATTATTAGGAATAACAGCAGGAATAACTGGCATTGCGATGACTATTATTGTCTTTCCAGCTGGATATTTTGCCGATAAATTCTCGCGCGATAAAATTTTGAAGATCGCTGGCATTCTTGGTTTCTTCGCCATGATCGTACTTGGAATCGGGCCAGATATTTTTTGGATCGTTATTGCTCTTTTTCTGTGGGGAGCGTTTCAGGGATTATCTCGTCCTGCTTTTGAATCGATTATCGCAGATTCTTTGCCAACAGGAAACCGTTCAAAAATTTATTCTCAATTGCAATTGACCAGACAGAGTTTTCTCGCTTCCGGTCCTTTTCTCAATATCTTTTTATTCCATATTCTGGAAAATAAATGGGATATGAATAATCTACACATAGTAATGTTAGTGGGTGTTTTCATCTCGCTTTTATCAACAGCTGTTCTCTTCTTTTTTCGCGATGACCGTTCAATGGGAGAAGAGAGCGAATCACTTTATGAAAATTCAGAAAAGAAGAAACTGGCTCGAGAGGATCACCGTAATGCGCGTCTCATTCCCATTCTACTTGTCACTTCAAATCTGATCATTGGAATGGGTGCTGGTATGACCATCAAATTCTTTCCTGTTTTTTTCCGTTCCATTTATGATCTGAAACCAATTTCAGTGCAAGCCATCATGGGTTTGACTTTTATTTCAACTGGAATCACATCGATCATTGCCCAGAAATTATCACGGCGACGTGGTCGCGGAGAAATGATCTTTTCAGTTCAGCTTCTGGCAACTATTTGTCTGGTGATCATCGCTTTATATCCGCCTTTGGTTTTCTTGATCCCACTTTTCGTTATGCGTGGCTCTTTGATGAATGCTGCTCATCCACTGAGTCGTTCAATTCTGATGGACGTCGTTCCAAAAAAAAATCGAGGGAAATGGAATTCTTTAGAAACGATCGCTTGGGGACTTTTCTGGAATGCTTCAGCGGTTTTCGGTGGTTTTTTGATCGGAGAGAATAATTTCAAGCTCTGTTTCTTGATCACAGCTGGAATTTATTTTGTAGGCACGATTCCGATCTTTGTTATGATTCCAATGGTGAAAAAAGAAACATAAAAAAAGAGCGGTCAAAAAACCGCCCTTTTAAATATTTTTCTGTGCTGATCTAATAACCAGCGATTTCCATACCTTTCTTGATCGCTTGCAGATTCAGTTTCAATAACTTCGGATTTTTCTTTTCCAAAAATTGGATCAGATCCTTTTCGATCGTATCATAATTTACCAATTTTGTTTTTTCGAGAACAATTCCAATTGCGACCATATTCAAGACTTTTAGATTTCCGATCTCTTTTGCGATCGTGGACATCGGTGCATAGATCTCATCAATATCATCACGATTTAATTTGTTCGGACACATATCTTCGTTGGCGATCATCAGTCCGCCAGGTTTGATATTTGGTCCAAACTTATCTACCGATGGCTGATTCAACGCGATCAAAATATCGGGATGAGTGACCAAAGGTGAAGCGATCGGTTTTTCTGAAATCACAGCAGAAACATTTGCTGTTCCACCTCGCATTTCAGGACCATAAGAAGGAAGCCAGGAAACGTTCTTATCTTCTTGCATTCCTGCTTTTGCCAGAAATTTTCCAACAGTCAGCGAACCTTGTCCGCCGAAACCAGAACAGATCAATTCAGTTTTCATTTTGCTTCTCCCTCTTCTTTTGATTTATCTCTAAAGTTTCCAATCGGGAAATAGGGCAGCATGTTTTCGCGAGCCCAATTGCTTGCTTCTGCTGGAGTCACACCCCAGTTTGTCGGACAGGTCGAGACGAATTCAATAAAGGTGAATCCACGTTCTTCTTTGTTAAATTTCATGGCTTTATAAACTGTTTTTTTTGCTTTCAATATTTCCTGCGGGCTCAGGAGAGAGACGCGTTCGATAAAATATGGTGCTCTCAATGTAGCCAATAATTCACAAGCTTGAATTGGATAACCGATATCATTTTCATCTCTACCATAAGGTGAGGTTGTTGTCTTCATGCCAGGAACGGTTGTCGGTGCCATCTGACCGCCAGTCATTCCATAAATTGCATTATTCACGAAAAATACTGTGATATGCTCACCACGATTTGCTGCGTGAATAATCTCAGCCGTGCCAATTGCAGCAAGATCACCGTCTCCTTGATATGTGAAGACGTGCATATCGGGGCGTGCTCTTTTCATGCCTGTGGCCAGAGCTGGAGCTCTTCCGTGAGCAGCTTCTGCCATATCGCAATCGAAAAATTTATAGGCAAAGACTGAACAACCGACAGGAGCTACTCCCATCATATTATTGCGCATATCGAGCTCATCCATTGCTTCGGCGATCAATCTGTGAGCAACTCCGTGCATACAGCCAGGGCAATATGTGAATTGCAGATCAGTTAGTGATTTTGGTCTTTCAGCAATAACTTTCATTGTTTCCTCCTACAAATTTTCCAATATTTTTGCTTTGGCTTCTTCTGGTGTGAAAAGGATTCCACCCACTTTTCCCAGAAATTCTACCGGTAGCTTACCGTTGACGGCAAGTTTCACATCTTCGATCATTTGACCGAGATTCAATTCCATCACGACGACTTTTTTCACTTTATCTGTCATAGCTTCAGAAATCGCTTCATAAGGATAGGGCCAAACTGTGATCGGTCTGATCAATCCAACGCTTTTTCCCTCTTCTTTCAGTTCGTCGATCGCTGATTTTGCGATTCGAGCAGAAGTTCCGAAAGCAACGACCAAAACTTCATTATCAGCTTCGATATTATATTTTTCAAATCTTTTTTCTTTAGCTTCGATCTCATCGTATTTTTCACTCAATTTCTCCACGTGTTTTTCCAAAACTAAAGGATCGATCTCCAGCGAATTTATCTCATGATGATGATGGTTCGGTTCATCTTCATTAGGATACATACACCACTCATAATGCTGTCTATCCAATTCTTCCAATTCTTCTTTCGTTTTTTGAGGTTTAAATTCGACTGGTTCCATCATTTGACCGAGCAAGCCATCAGATAAGATCATCACTGGATTGCGATATTTATCAGCCAGATCAAAAGCCAATCCAGCCATATCGGCAAATTCTTGAACTGTGCTTGGTGCAAGCACGATATTACGATAATCTCCGTGACCACCGCCTTTAGTAGCCTGAAAATAATCTCCTTGAGCTGGTTGAATATCTCCTAATCCAGGACCGCCACGTTGCACATTGACAATGACAGCAGGCAGATTAGCACCAGCTATATAAGAGATTCCTTCTTGTTTCAAAGAAATTCCTGGTGATGAAGACGAGGTCATCACTCTTCGGCCGCAACCAGATGCTCCATAAACCATATTTATGGCAGAGACTTCACTTTCTGCTTGCACAAAAGTGCCATTCACTTTGGGCATCATTTTTGCCATGTATTCGATCAATTCACTTTGAGGTGTGATTGGATAAGCAAAATAGAGCCTACAACCTGCTCGAATAGCGGCTTCAGCAACTGCTTCGTTACCTTTCATTAAAACTTTTTCACCCATAATTCCTCCAATCTATTTTTCAATTTTTATTGCAACATCTGGGCATACCGCATAACAAAGCTTGCAGGCAATACAAGATTCCTGATCAAAACATTCTGCATAGTGGTAGCCTTTATCATTGATATTCTCTGAGAAACGGATAATTTTTTTGGGACAAGCATCAATGCACAATCCGCATCCTTTACAATAATTGGGATCAACAGTCATTCTCGCCATAATTGACTCCTTTCTAATTGATTTATTATATGAGCGTAAAACTTCATAGGACAGATTCGTTGTCAACTTTTTATGTTTTTTTCGTGATCAATTCTATTATTGATCACAAATTTTTTTTATCTGCAGATATTTTTCAATAATTCTTGACGTTCATCATTGATCAGGAAACTAAATAAAATAATAGATTAATCACAGATATTGTGTTTTTCCTAAACTCGATTTTGGTAAGATTAAGAAATAATCAGAATAAAAAATAAGGTCATTCTGAGGAATCTTTCATCTTTACTCACGAAGAATCTCGTGCTTCTCTTTCAATAATTCTTCTCGGGTATTGGTCAAAAACAGAGAAGTAAAGCTGAGAGAAGTTCATTAGATTCTTCCAGAGAAATAGTGGAAGATACGTCAGAATGACAA
>JAGYMQ010000098.1 GCA_018400535.1 Candidatus Cloacimonadota bacterium | reverse complement strand
CCTCTCACCTCTCACCTCTCGCCTCTCACCTCTCGCCTTTCCCTTTTTTCTTTCCCTTCTTAATTTTACATTTTTCATTTCTCATCGATCCCCATATCCAATTTCCTCTCTTCTCTCCAAATTCCCCAAAACCCAAAACCTAATCCCAACTACCCAATTTTCCCATTCTTTGTTTGATCTTGCGTGCATGACCTTCTTCTTGTGCTTGCAGATCACTGAAGATATCAACGATGTTTTCATCAATATTGGAAAGAGTGAGCAGCATAGCATAATATTCTTTTGTATTATTTTCACGTTCCAGAGCAATCTTTAGAATTTCCAGAGTCGAAGAGTTTTCTTTGATCTCTGCTGTCTGCACGATGCGATCCAGCAGATCGCGGCTCAGTTTATGTGTTTTGTTGAGTTCAGCAGGTTGAAGAGATTTTTCATTCAATAGAGCAAGCAAACGATTTTGGTGGTCTATTTCTTCGCTTGCAAGCTGTGTGAGTAATTTTTTGGGATCTTCTTCTTTCACGAAATTTTTGGCATTTTCATAGAAGGCATTGCTTTCCTTTTCGATCTGGATAGCAAATTCAATGATATTTTTAACGGTTAATTCTCTCATTTTTCACCTCTTTGTAAAAATTCATCAATTCCCTTTGCTGCTTTGTGTCCATCAGCAATAGCATTGATCGCATCTGGTCCTTTCACGATATCGCCGCCCACGAAAAACCAGGGCAAAGAGCTTTGGAAGTTTTTATCTACTTTCACTTTGCGACGTTCGGTTAATTCCAGTTTTTCTTTGAATTCGTCTTGAATGTAAGAAATATCCATACCTTGTCCGATCGCTTCGACAATCATATCGCCAGCAAAGAAATTCTTTTTATTTGGATCAAATTTAGGATTGAAGCTTCCATCATCATCAAAAACGGAAAGGCATTTTATCACATGCAATCCTTTGATCTTTCCGTTTTCGATCTCGATCTTTTTTGGACCCCAGCCTGGTTCGATAACGATATTTTCTTCGCGACTTTCCACGATCTCTTCAAGGTCAGCTGGCATGATCTCTTCACATTCCAAGGATGTTGTGATCAATTGAACTTTCTGATATTTTTGATTTTGCAAACGTGCCAAAGTTCTGCTGATATCCATCGCCACGTTCCCACCACCGATCACAACGATCTTTTCTGCCACTTCGATTTCTTCACCTTGCGTAACTTTCCGCAACAGTTCAACTGCTTGATAGCATTTTGGATGATCCGAGCCTTCGACGCGAGTGCTTCTACCCAGATGCAATCCAGTTGCGGCGAAAACAG
>JAGYMQ010000097.1 GCA_018400535.1 Candidatus Cloacimonadota bacterium | reverse complement strand
AGAACGGAGGTCAAAAGATATAGTTGTAGAAGGATTGAAAGGATTGGGATAATTACCTTTCAATTTGGTGCACAGCGGAATTATCAGATCGTCATTTCCAACCTGTTCCTGACCTGTTCCCAGCAGAATTACTGGATATTCCTGATTGTTTGGATCGTTACAGAAGATCATTAGAGTATCCTCGATCGCACCTTCTACTGAAGGCTGAAAGGTTATATTCAGATCCTGAGTTTCTCCCGCATTGAGTTCTAAAGACGAAATATTACAAGCAAAATCAGTATTGCCATTTGTAATGTTTGTTATCTCCAAGATTTCTGATCCTGTATTGGAGATAGTCAAAACTTGTGTGGAATCTTGGCCGATAAAGACAGTTCCAAAATCGAGCTCATTCTCAGAAACTTCTATTGCTGGAAATCCGTTCATGATCGTCATTTCCACAGGAATAATAGTTTGTTGCACATCAGGGTCATTGGTGGTGACGATCAAATTGCAGAGATAATCACCCAGAAGAAGGTCGCCAGAAGTCACATTAATATTGATGTTTTCGGTTGCACCAGATTCCACAAATCCGTTATATTGAGAAAGATCAAGCCATTCAACGATGCGCTTAAATTCAAGAGCAAATTCATCTTCCACATAATTTCCATTATACGTCACCTGCAGTGCATCGCTGTAATCATCTTTTTGAACGCCGATCGTGGCTGAATCGATCGTTCCTTCCATTTCTCGATATTGGATGAGAATCTTTCCGCTGGGATAAAGAATGACCTGAAAATCATAAGTTCCGTTGTAATTTCCCGGAAAATGGATCACATCATCGAACCAGATGACCAAACTATCGGAAGTGCTGTAATAACTGACATTCCCACCTTGCAACGGATCGAGATCATCCCAGAAAGGCAAGATCGCCGGACGCGGTGCATCAGGATGGGGCAGCGAAAGATTGTTCCATTCTTCGCAATCATCACCGAAGCCGATCCAGCCATTGGGGTTGATAATGAACTCGTTATAAAAAGTTCCATAAAAAATGAAATCAAAGCCGATCGGGATGGGATCAGTTGCAATATCGTTGTGATCGAATGTCACGGCATTGCCCAAGCCGGAAATATCGCGCCAGCTATAGACGGGTCCATTCGGTTCATCGCTATCAAACCATTGATAACCGTAATTATCTGGTCCGCCATGACCACGTTTTGAACGTTGTGATTCTTCTTCATAATCTTTGATGATACTGTAGATCAAATTTGCTTGTCCATTATTTGTGATCTCGAGGACCTCTGATCCTGTTTGTTCCGGCATCAGAGTAAATTGAAAATTTGTTGCATTAAATGTGGCAACTGGAGGTTCTAAGGTGCTGGCGCCTCGGGTAGTTATCTTGATGGCAAATTCATCTTGTAATTGATTAGCAGCGGTTGGATAGGAATTATTGTAGGTATATTGTAAACCATCCAATCCGGTATGAGATTCGAGGCCAACTGTGGCATATTGTCCATGTTCGATATAATAGCCAGAATAGCTGCCGGTGCTGGTATTGTTCACTTCTTTGTATTGGATTTGAAATTCTGCATCGCCGGTCGGCGTGAGATAATAGGCCGGATCGAAAATGATGATCTGGAAGATCTCAGAAGAATTAGCAAAATGCGTCTGTACATCCCATTGAATTATAAAACGGTGTTGTTCAGTATCATAATATTCCCAGACTCCACCCGTAGTAATGAGATCATCCCAAAAGGCAGCGACCATCGGGGATGGACCTTGTGCTGAGGGTATTGGACTATTCATAAAAGTGGCTTGAATGCTACCACCCGGGGCGATCCAGCCATTTGAACAAACTGAGATCTCATCATATTGAATTCCATAAAAGCTAAAAATGAAAGGCACGTTAATCGTTTGTACATCACCCGTATCGCCGGGATCAGATAGCCCGATAGAAGTCCCATTCCCACCGGCATTTGGTGAGATCTCGATCCAGTCATATTCGGGAGCATGATCATAATTTATATCTTCGCTATCATAAATGTAATAGCCGTAGTTATCGGGTCCAAGCGGATCATTGCTGGAAACAATTCCCACTTCGATGAAAAATGAAACTTCCTGATAAAATCCAGAAGAATTGGACAGGATCAGATCGAAGAGAATTTGCGAGCCAGGAATGACGTCATTATTAGCAGCAACTTGAAATCTATCGGTATCATTTCCAGCTGTATTATTGGAAAATATTGTTGGAAAAGTTCCCAAACTATCGATCAATGTAATATTTTCATTATTGCATTGCAACATACCTTCGATATTTTCTGCTGGTAGTGTGCCAGTATTAAACAGTGTGGTAACGATCTCAACAGTTTCTCCCGGATCAAAAATACCATTCGGATCAGCTTCCACAGAATAGTCAGAAACATAAAGATTGATGCCCTCGATCGTGAGCGTCAGATAATCCTGCCAGGAATTTCCGCTATCATCTTCTATCAATAATTCCAAATGAATTTCCGAACCGCCCACCACATTAGAATCAACGGTGAAATCAAAATCGTCAGAACAAAAAACAGAATTTCCAGCTGGAATCGAGCCAAAATCTTCCTCATTATCATCGATCGTAATATAATCATCTTCACAGCTCAAAATAGCCGTCACGCCAGTCAAATCCTGCGTTCCTCTATTTTCGATCGCAATTCTCATTTCGATCGTTTCTCCAGGATTGATATAACCATCGTCATTACCGCTGGAGCTGCCTGTATTATCATCATCGATCTGATGATCATCAATTTGAGCAACGTGTTCCATCGGAACAATCGAGACAGAAGCGATATGTGGGATAAAATCGTGTTTTGTAACGGTGAGTGTGAAATCTCCGCTATCATCATCATCCAAAGGAAGATATGCCATTCCGCTATTATCAGAGTGAGCAGATACAAAAATATCATCATCGCCTTGCAAAGCCGTCACCCAGGCATCTTGAACTGGAAATCCGACATCATTTTTCACTTCCACGGTGAAATAATTCGTGCCTGCTGGAATTTCATCATTATAAACGACGTCCAGTTCTTGTGGTGTTTTCGTCCAGAGATCGACGCTGGGATCTCCCATCAGCGAATTCCAAAAAGAAAAAATGTCAACATTGCTGCCAGGATTATTGGGCCAGCATTCATAAAGATGCAATTTCCCCATATTCACTGCGCCACCTTGATGATGGATGCCATAGGTGAAAATCCCTTCAAACATACCAGCATCGACAGCATTATTGAATGTCGTATGAGTTCCCGTCGTTGCTGTTCCGATAGCGCCGATAGCACCTGTGGGAGCAGAAGGCTGTCCCGCTCTGATAAAAGCTTCGCTTCTGCTTTCACCAGAAGCAAAACTGCCGGTTGCACAAGTCAAGAAAACAGCGAAAGGCAGCATCGAGGTATTGTTCAAACTGTAAATATTACTATTGCCAAAACCACTCATTCCATAATAACCGCGATAATTAAAATAGGCGACTCCATTATTTGTCTCGGTACTCATTGCGGAAGAATAATTTCCGTTATAGGCAGTAACGAGTGAGTAATAGGGATATTGATTTTGGATCGCCTCGCCCACGTATTGTTTGGTGAAAACGCAAGAGGGCCCAGAAGTGGAAGGATCTCCGACCATCAGTGCTTTTTCATACCAGCTTGTATTTCCCATAAAAGGTGTTTTTTCATAGCCGATGATCTTAGCAGCAATCGTTTGCAATTCCGTGTAGGATTCAAAAGAAAGTCTTCCCACAAAAATATCAGCAAGAATATCATTTCCTTCCATTTGTGAATAGGGATGATCACCTTCGCCACCGTATCCAGACCAATTTTCATAAAAGGTTGGGATAGAATATGAACCATTTGCATCGCCCACCAACACAACGAATTCGGGTGGATTTTCCCAATTATTATAGGCATCTTGAATATAATTTTTTATCATTGAATTATTATTGCCAGTTTCGATGGTGCTGGCAAGGGTTACGTCAAAGCCTTTCTGATGCTTCCAGTCTGAAATATATTGCAGAGTGGTGAGAACCGTATTATCGTTAGGATAGATGAACAAGATCGCTGGAATTTGATATTCTTCTCTGCGATTCACAGAATTGTAATTCAAAATTTTGCTTTTATAGATCTCTTCGAAAAAGCGGGATTTCTTGCTGTTGGTCACTTTTTGATTTGTGCCACCTCTTCCTTCGGTCCGCACTTGCACAACCACATTTTTATAGATCTTCAATTCTTTGGTTTTTGGATTGTATTGGAAGGGATTGATTGTAACGCCGACGATGCGATAATCACGCAGAATAGCTGGTGTTCCCACATTTGCAATTGTATTTGGAAAATATTCATCGCTGGCATAAAATTTTTGATCGATGGTGAAATCATGACGAATTGGTTGGCTTTCGCTCTGCAATTTTTGAGCAGGATAAACTTTTATATCCGAGATAGTTTCGACGTCATAATGCAGAATTTCGAGCGTTACTTCTCCGCTATTGGGAATTGCGATCAGGCGGGAAATCTGTGGCAGATTTGGTAAACCAGCTTCAATTGTTCTACCTGCATTCGGATAACTGATTTTTTGAAATTTTTCTTTTCCTTCAAAAACATCTTCAATTTCATAACCATCAAGATTGAAAATAACTTTTGTATTTTCGATCGATTCAGTTTCATGATCGAAAACTTCCAAATTCCTATTTTCTGTAATCTCGATCCATTCTGCGGATAAAACAACAGAAAATGCCAGTAATAAACAAAACCATAATTTTTTTTTCACATTTCCTCCGATTTAATTGATACCAATGATGTAAGCACCTTTTCGCGTGGCAGCATAAATTTTATTATTTTTCATTGTAACCTTATAAGTATATCCAATATTATCTTTTGAAACTTGTCCGATAAATTCTGGTGAAGCAATGTCAGAGATATTGTAAAGCAAAACTCCGCCAGCATGAGAGCTGAAAGCAGCATAATCATTTTCGATATCAAGTGTATAAAGAAATTCGGGAGCAGCTTCGATCGTGACTAATTCAGGATTTTGTTCATCTCTGAGATCAACAATAGCAAAACCTTCCTGGCGCAGCGCAACTACCGCATGATCATTATAAATTCTAACGTCTTGCGCTTCGCCGATCAAATCCAGGCTGGAGATAAGCGTAGTCATATCTTTGGAGATCACCTTGATGCCCGCTTGCCTGGCTGCGACCACGACATAATCTTCAGTAACGTCAAAACCTTCCAAATATTCTGTATCTTCAATTTCGGGAAATTCAAATGTGTTTCCTGGATTCCAATTTTCATCATAATATCCATAGACGAGTTCATTTGTATTTGTCCAATAGATTTCTGCGCCAATATCTTCATTATCAAAAACGCGCAGATAATCTACGCTGGAAGTATTTCCAGTGATATTGATCAACCACTCTGGTGATTGCAGATTAGTAATATCAAAAATAGCGATGGAATTTGGTGCAATTGAAACGTCTGAGACAAATAATTTTCGTCTATTTTCGCTTACAGCAATGAATCTTGGATCATTCAGCTGTATATCTGGCATATCGTAAAGATGATAGAGTAAAGTGTCACCATTCGCACTGAAAAAATTGATGCCGCGATTTTCTTCTAACAAAAATATATTATTGGAAGTCGCATCGATATTTGTCGTATAATGTTCAGTTAAAATATATTTTTCGATCGTCAATTTATCGATCACTGTATCATTCGGCTGTGCACAGCCAACAATTATGTAAGCTATTAGAATAAAAAGATAACCAATTTTTTTCATAGAATTTCCTTTACGCATATTTTTCTTTATATTTAAGCATTTTTTATTCCAAAAAATTTGTGGACATCAGCTATAAACAATTCTTTCCTGTCAAGAATCCAGTTTTTTGTTGATGCTTTCTACCTGAAATTGTCTTGATATTGAATCGTAGAAATTATGAAAAATAATATTTCTGTTTGACAATTAATCGATTAGAATTTCTCTAAAATTAAAAAATATCTGATTGATTTTTTACATCGTTAATTGTGGAGAAAATTATCAGATTAATAAATAATGATATCTTCATAAGGTTCAGAGAATAAATTTTTTAATATTTATAGAAGATTTTGTAAAAAATTAACAAGGAGTTTTGATGCGGAAAAAAATTTTTGTTCTGGATACAAACGTGCTGATCCACAATCCACGCTCGATGTTCTCTTTTCAGGATAACACGGTAGTTATTCCAATAACAGTGATCGAAGAAGTTGACAATTTCAAAAAAAATGTGGATGAAAAAGGAAGAAATGCCCGTCAGATCGGAAGATATCTTGATGATCTACGCAAATTGGGAAGTCTGCGCGATGGTGTGAAAACAGAGAATGGCGGCATCATCAAAGTTATGCTCAGCCGTAAAATATCAGATACAACGACAGACATTTTGATCACTGACAAGAATGACAATTTGATCATCGGAACTGCGCTGCACATCCAAAATACAAATTCCAATGAAGATGTGACCCTGGTTTCCAAAGATGCAAATGTGCGCATCAAAGCTGATGCAGTTGGTTTGCAGGCTGGAAATTTTGAAACTGATCGCATCGATTTTTCCGAACTTTATCAAGGTTATAAAACGATCATCGCTGGCGAGGAAAAGATCGCTGAATTCCGGAAAAACGAATTCTTGAAAAATACTTTTGGAACAATCTATCCCAATCAATTTGCGATATTGAAAAATGATGAAAATGACGAGAATCCAATTATTGTTCGTTATTCTCTGGAAAATGATATGTTCTATCCATTGCGATATTATCAGGGACAGGAGATATTTGGCATCACTGCGCGCAATAAAGAACAGCTAATGTCCTTTGATCTGCTTTTGGATCCAGATGTTCAGCTCGTTAGTTTGGTGGGAATTGCGGGAACAGGGAAAACCTTGATCGCCTTGGCTGCTGGACTTGATCAAGTGGTGGAACACAATAATTATAAACGTTTGATCGTGTCGCGTCCGATCTTTCCTTTGGGAAAAGATATCGGTTATTTACCAGGGTCAAAAGCAGAAAAGTTCAATCCCTGGATGCAACCGATCTTTGATAATATGGAATTGCTGCTTTCAGGAAAAAACGAAAAAAATGATAATGATAACGGCAAGATCTTCGGTAAAAAGAATGCACAGCTCGAAGATTATCTCGATTTTGGTTTCATCGAGCTGGAGCCGCTCACCTATATTCGCGGACGCAGTTTACCGAATCAATACATCATAATTGATGAGGCACAGAATCTGACTCCGCACGAGATGAAGACGATCATCACGCGAGCTGGCGAAGGCACAAAGATCATTCTTACCGGAGATCCCTATCAGATCGACATTCCCTACCTTGATTCTGAAAGCAATGGTTTGAGCATTTCTGTGGAAAAATTTAAGAACGAAAAATTGGTAGGTCACATCACTTTGACAAAAGGTGAGCGCTCTGAATTGGCTGATCTTGCTGCGAAGTTTTTTTAATCTGATAAACTATGTTTTATTAGGAATATCGTGATGAGAACAGATCGAAGCTGGACTGAAATTGAGCTGAGGAATTTTACTCACAACCTTAATGAGCTGAAAAAATTCATCGCTCCGAAAGCCGGATTTATACAGATCGTGAAAGCTGATGCTTATGGACACGGAGCTTATCAGATCGCAAAAAAAGCGATCGAATCCGGTGCTGAAATGCTGGGTGTGGCAAATGTTCAGGAAGGACAGCTACTACGTTTTCAAGGAATAACTAAACCAATTCTGGTGCTTTCGCCACTTCTGAAAAACGAAATTCCTTTTCTGCAGAAATATGATCTGATACCAACCGTCTCCACTTATGAATTTGCTGAAAACTTGAATACGGTTGGCAAATTTGATATTCACATCAATATCGACACGGGAATGGGACGTAGCGGGTTTGTCTATCAAGAAGCGAAAGCTAAGATCGAAAGGATCAAAAAATTATCCAATCTAAATATAGTTGGTATTTTTTCTCATTTTTCATCGGCAGAAGATGATCTTGATTATACGAAACGACAAAATGAACTTTTCAAAGAAATCCTCACAAATCTGGATATTCAACCAAAATATATCCACATTGCCAATAGTAGTGCCTTGCTTTCTGATTTCGATGATATTTCCAATCTGGTGAGATTAGGTTTACTTTCTTTTGGAATTTATTCACATCCTGATCAAAAAAAGAAGATCGACCTGAAACCTGTTATGACCTTTTATTCGAAGATCAGCCAGTTAAAAACAGCCGAAGAAAATGAAGCAATTGGTTATAATCGCACTTTCATTACAAAAAGAAAAACACGATACGCGATACTTCCTGTTGGTTATGCTGATGGTTATGATTTTTTGCTATCAAATCGCGGAGAAGTTTTGTGCAATGGAATCTTTTGTCCAGTTATTGGGAAAGTAAGCATGGATATGATCGCGATTGACGTCAGCGATTTATCTTCTGTTCACGTAAACGATGAAGTGACGCTTTTAGGATCATATCAAGAAAAATTGCGAGTTGAAAATTTGACAGCTCTTTATCATGGATCGAGTTATGAACTATTATGTCAAATTGGCAGAAGAGCAAAAAGATATTATCTGGAAAATGGGAAACTTGTCTCATCGTCACCGTTATTGCGCCGAAATTTTATGCCAACAGATTATTCGGAAAATGAGCTGGGAGAAGTAATTTCGACGGCAATTGAGCAACGCTTGCAAAGTAAAGAAATCGCAGAATTGATCAGCAGTGAACTCTTGCAGCGCTTCTTTTCAGAAAAAGACCGCAATATTCAATATCGAAGTCAATTTGATCACACGATCGAATTTTTGAACTCTGATCAATTTCCTGACCATTTCCTGGCAAAAACAAAATTATCCTTCCAGAAAAAACTACAAAATGATCATTTTTATGTGGCTTGTGCTAAAGATGAAAAAAACCTGGAAAAATATTTTTTGCGTAATGATGTGGAATATCGCTGGTTATTAGACGATAATTTTGACCTAAAAGAACAATATTTCAATGTTACTTCTGTTAAGATCAACGATATCGAACTCTATCACGAAATGCGTATCGCAGATGGTTGTATCGAAATCAAATGTCATCATCCAGCTCTTGATGAAATGGTCGAAAAAGAAGTTCATTACACGATCTCAACGCAAACCTATTATCCCAAAAATTCTCATCAACTTTCCGTTTTCATCATCGATCTAACGCAAGAAGTAAAGATCAATTTCCTTTTCCACGAAAAATTGCAGAAAGTTGAAGTTATTCCGATCTTTGCTGGAAAACATAAATTTCCCGTCATCAAAAAACAAAGAAATAAAATTTCTGTGAAAACAAAACCGAACGAATGGGTTTTCCCCACCAGTGGTGTCGTTTTTGTCTATTGAAAAAAATCATCATATCTTACTTGTCTTGTTTTTGACAACAATTATCATACTTGCTGCAAAAGATAGAGAAGAGGTAAAATTGAGATTTGAACGGTCATTGAGCGTTTTGCAAAATGCATTGAATGAACATAAATTCACTACGCTGAAACCTTTGTTAGCAGAAAATTTTCGCATCGATAAAGTTCCGCAAACAATGAATATGGCGATCATCAAGACCGTTGTCAATTCCTATTCTTACGAGATAAATGAGCTGGAGATCACAAAGATCACCAGCGAAAATGAACTTTTTCGCGTGGAAACAAAATTTTATACTTCCCAAAAAAATATAAGTTATGACTTCTTGATGACTGCAGAAGGCAAATTCGTCGAGATCAATATTTTCCAGACCAGCCAAAAGATCACAGAAAAAATACCAAAGGAAAATCTACATTTGCCGATCTTGATGCAGGCAGATTTTGAGCTGGCAGGAAATCTGATCTGTGTCAAAGCGAAAATCGATGGTTCTGAAGGTAACTTTCTGATCGATAGCGGTGCGCCCAATCTGGTTTTGAACAGTCGCTATTTCAGCGGAGACAAAAACAATTCGGTCGCTGGAATGGGCATCAGTGGAACGATCGTCGGTGCTGATCTGGCACACGTAAACAATTTTGAATGGAATGAATTCTCGATGCGAGATTTTGATGCTTTAAATCTGGATATTTCTCATCTGGAAAATGCTCTCGATCGTCAAATTTTAGGTCTCATCGGTTTCCAGGAATTGCAAAATTTTGAGATAATCTACGATTATCAAAAGCAAGAAATGATTTTGTATCAGCTTGATGAAGCGGGCGAAAAGATCAGCAACGAAAAATGGAAAGAACCTGATCTGATGATTGATTTCACAATGTCTAGCCACATTCCTGTTTTACAAGGTCAGATCGAAAATGTTTTTTTGAACCTAGGTTTGGATACAGGGGCAGAATCAAATTTGATCGACGCAAAATATGAAAGATATTTAATCGACAATTTTGAATATTCACAGCAGGATACTTTGCGCGGAGCAGATCAAAATTTCTCGATCGTCAGTTCGGGTAAGATCGATGGACTTCAGATCGGGGAAATGATCTATAATGATGTGATAACAGTATTTTCCAAAGTTATCTACTTAAAGGTTCCAGGAGAGATCACGCTTGATGGATTGATCGGTTACGAATTTTTATCACGACAAAAAACAGCGATCAATTATCGCAAAAAGCAAATTTCACTTTGGAATGATTAGCGACAACTTTTCCCCGCAGCAAATCCACTACTCCAAGCAATTTGCAGATTATAACCGCCGGTATAACCATCGACATCCAAAATTTCACCAGCAAAAAATAGATTTGAGACCAGTTTAGATTCCATTGTTTTTGGTTCAATTTGAGAAATATCAACTCCACCGCTGGTGATGATCGCTTCGTTAAAAGAACGAAATTTTATCAAATTAAGACGAAGTTTTTTCAGCGCTTGGTGCAAAGAAAACCTTTCTGCTTTCGTGATCTCAGCGGCTTTCTTATTAGCTGGAATTCCCGCTATTCCTATAATTATCGGGATCATTTGTTTGGGTAACAAACCTTTCAAAATATTTTTGAAATTTCTTCTGGAAAATTTTTGCAGATCTCTCAACAATCTTTTGTCAAGCTGTCTTTCATCTAATGCTGGTTTCAGGTCTATTTCCAAGATGTGATCTTTAATTTTCTGTAAATGCGAAGAAGCAGAGAGAATGATCGGTCCAGAAACTCCAAAATGTGTGAACAGCATTTCGCCAAAATCTTCGAATACTTTTTTCTCTTTCTGATCAAAAATCTTGATCCTGACGTTTTTCAGAGTCAAACCTTGTAATTGTGTAATGTTCTGTGCGCGAGAGTTTGGTACATTTTTCAATGGTTTGATCTTGTTGGTTTCAATTGGTACCAAAGCTGGTTTGAGCGAAATGATCTTGTGCCCAAAATTTCTGGCAAACGCAAAACCATCGCCGGTTGAACCCGTTCCGGGATAGGAAATTCCACCAGTTGCGATGATTAGATTTTTGACCTTGATCATACTTTTATCTGCTAATTTCAAAGAAAAAAGGTCGGCCTGTTTTTCGGTAGCAATAACTTTTTGATGCAAGATGTTAACCTTATTTTTCCGTAAAAACTTATGCAGATTTTTCACAACATCGCGTGCATTATCACTCTGCGGAAAAACTCTACCGCCGCGTTCGACTTTCGTTATTAAATCTCTGTTTTGAAAAAAATCCACAACAGCTTGCGAGTCAAATTGGAAAAAAGCATTTGTCATAAATTTTCCATTGCGTGGTAAATTGGCGATGATCTTTTTCACAGAAGCAGCATTTGTGATATTGCATCTTCCTTTTCCAGTGATCGACAATTTTTTTCCCAAAAGATCGTTCTTTTCCAGAAGCACGACAGATAAACCTTTTTCAGCTGCTGTTCCAGCCGCCATCATGCCAGCTGCTCCGCCACCGATTACCGCTACTTCAAAATTATTCATGATCCTCAAATATCGTTAGATAAAGCTCTATTTTTGGAGAAATAATGCATACAACGGGCGCAAAACCGTTATCATCATCCCCAGAAAATAGACCCAAAAATCTAACGTAATGATCTGCGGAAAAAATTTAATGAGCAGGATTAACAAAAACATTGCCGCTAATTGCAGTAATTTGATATCCCAAACTGTAAAATTATGGCGTAGTCGTTCATTGAAATAGGAAATAATTTTCATCATGACCTCCTGAATCAAAAAAAATTCTAACCACAAATATCTTGCAAGTTAAAAATTTAAATAGCAATTTTGCCTTGCCCTAAAAATGGGTTGACGTTTCCTTTTCATTTCATTTTTGTAAGAGGGGAAAGAAAAGTTGAAAGGTTGAAAGTTGAAAGCAAGAAATCTGCCCCATCCTGAGCAATTTACCTTGTCATCCTGAGCTATTTACTTTGTCATCCTGAGCTATTTATTTGTCATCCACAGCAACTTACTTTGTCATCCTGAGCGGAGTCGAAGGATAAGAAAAAGGGAAAAGGGAAAAGGGAAAAGGGAAAAGGGAGAAAGAGCGGAGAAATGTCCAGTCCTAATATAGTAGACTCAAATTATTATAAATTATAGGCAGCCT
>JAGYMQ010000096.1 GCA_018400535.1 Candidatus Cloacimonadota bacterium | reverse complement strand
AATCCTTTCAATCCATCAACAACTATATCTTTTTCTCTCCCCACGGAAAGCACTGAGAACACAGAAATAATTATTTATAATGCGAAAGGACAAAAGGTAAAAACTTTGGAGTGCATCGACTGTGTCGATGCTGCATCATCGCAGGTAATGTACTCCATAACCTGGAATGGACGAGATGAAAATCATCGAACGGTCAGTTCGGGAGTTTATTTCTACCAATTGGAAATTGATGGGAAAGCAGCTGCCAGACAGAAATGTCTGCTTCTAAAATAAAACTGTTTTTAAGCATAATAACTTCCGGAGTTTCAAAACTTCGGAAGTTTTTTTTCACGAAAGTATAGTTTATAATTGTCAGAAATATCGAATATTATATCATAAAAAAGATGAGCTAAAAGAATTTGCATTTAACCGATTACCAGTTTCAAACAAGATTTCGAGAATTTAGGGAAAAAACTTGACCTTATTGCCTGATAATTTCAACAAACATCAAAAAATTTATAAAGGGAAATTATTATGAAAAAAACATTGGTCCTTGGCTTTTTATTGTTAGGAATTGACCTATTTGCAGATTTTATTTTTGAAATGGAACAACGAATTTTAAAAATATCAGATGAGATTTCTCCAAATGTTGTCCAGATTGAAGTGGAATTGAAAGAGGAAATTCATAACTATTTTAGATCAAGTGACAAAGTTAGCGGCTGTGGATTGATCTTAGGAGATCAAAATTACATCATCACGAATTACCATATTTCAGATAAGACAAATATAAAAAAGATCGAAGTGACATTTAGTGATTCGGTCAAAGCTGTCGAAGCAACTTTGGTTGGATCTGATGAAATGAACGATCTGGCGCTGCTGAAAGTCGATTCAATTCCTTATGAAGTAAAAAAAATACGCTGGGGAAAAATCCATGATGTTCAAGCTGGACAATTCGTTCTGGCGATCGGCGATCCCTATGGCCTGGAAAAAACGATTAGTTTCGGTTTGATCAGCAAAGTTAAACGAGATCTATTGACTTATGAAATCAATCCTTTTATCCAAAGCGATCTAAATATCACGCACGGAAACAGTGGTGGTCCTCTGATCAATATGAACGGTGAAGTGATTGGCATCAACAATAAAGCAAACGATTTTGCCTTTTCCATTCCCGTGGATGTTGTTCTTGAAAGTATTGAAAAGATGAAAAAAGGTGATGTTGTCAAACCCTATTTTGGCATTAAATTCGACACGATCACAAAAGATCACCGCAAATTTTTTCAAAATGATAGTTTGACTGGAATTTTATTTGAAGAACTTATGTACAAATCTCCAGCTGCAAATTCTGATCTTATTCCAGGAGATATCATCATTGCGGTTAATGAACAAGAATTGAGTGGACATATTGACGATGCGGCGATCAATTATCGAAGATATTTGAATAAATGTGAGATTGGATCAAAAGCAACTTTGACCATTTGGCGCTTTGGCAAAACACATAAAATCGAGTTTCCTGTCATCAAAGAACCAAAAAGAATGATCCGCAAAGGTTTTGATTGTGATAATTGGGGCTTCATAGTAAAAGAATTGACCGAAAAAATTATCTTCAATAATTCCTATTTCGAGTCTGTGAAAAAAGGGCAATTGGAAATCGTTGAAGCTGATTCTGATTTTGGCTATACCGGGTTCAGAAACAGCTTTGTCATTTTGGGTATCGTTGTAGATAATCATGTGGTAGAAATCAATGATCTTGATGATCTGGAAAAGATTTATGAAGAACATAAAAATGATGAATTGATCATGTTGAAGATCACCGATCGCGAAAATATCTCTTGTCCGATCATCACAAAAGTAGATAAAAAACTGGAATCATTGGAAAAATAAACTCTAATTATTTTATGATTAAATCCAGAACAAGATAATTCGAATAGAAGATCATTAGCTTCTCAAAAAATATGAATAAAAAATATCGCTGCTTCGCTCTATTCTCTGGCGGTTTGGATAGTGTCCTGTCAGTCTTATTTATGCAGAAACTTGGTTATGAAGTTATTCCTGTTTATTTCCAGACACCTTTTTTCCCAGCTCAAAAAGCAAAGATGATCGCAGAAAAAAATAATTTATCACTGCAGATTTTTGATATCACAGAAAATTATCTGAAAATGCTGAAAAATCCTCGCTATGGTTTTGGAAAAAATTTTAATCCCTGCATCGATTGTCATGGATTGATGTTCGAAATCGCCGGGAAATTGATGGAAGAATATGAAATAGATTTTCTCATTTCCGGAGAAGTTTTGGGACAAAGACCAATGTCGCAAAGACTGGATGCGATAAACGCTGTGGGAAAATTGAGCAAAGTGAAAGACTTGCTTGTTCGTCCTCTTTGTCAAAAATTACTACCAGATACAAAACCGCTTCGCGTCGGCTGGGTAAAAAAATCTGAAATGCTGGATATACAAGGACGAGGTAGAAACCGTCAGCTGGAATTGGCAAAAGAATTTGGCATCACCGATTATCAAACTCCCGGTGGAGGTTGTCTGCTCACCGATCTTGGCTATTCCAGACGTTTGAAAGACCTGATCAATAACGATATGATGGAAAGAAAATTCATCGAATTCCTTAGTATTGGACGACACTTCAGGCTGTCAAAATATGCGAAATTGATCGTTGGAAGAAATAAAGAAGATAATATAAAAATGAGTGAACTTGCTTCTGATGAAATCGTTCTTCACACAAAAACAATTCCTGGTCCTTTGGGCGTCTTTAATACAAAAAAAACGATCGACAATAAAATACTAAAATTGGCTGGCTCTCTATTACTGCGTTACAATAATAAAGTGAATGAAAATGCTTTAATCTATTTTGGAAAAAATCATGAATTAAATGAAAATATCTTTTGTGAAAAAATGCTTTCTGAGGAAGTGAAAAAATATCTGATCTGAGGAAAATAATGAAACTGAAAACCTATAATTTGTTACCTGAATTCGGCACGAATACTTATCTGATCTGGGATGAATCTTCAAATGAAGCTGCAATTATAGATTGTGCTGCTCCAGATGAAAATTTTTTAGATCAATTAAAAAAAAGCTCTCTACTGTTAAAATTTGTGATCTGCACGCATGGACACGGTGATCATATTGGTGGAAATCAAATGCTGAAATCGGAATTCTCGCCAACGATCTGCATTCATCAAAATGATGCCGAAATGCTAACAGATCCCAAAAAAAACTTGAGCCTCTATTGGGAAGGAAATGTCATTTCACCACCGGCTGACAGAATATTGCACAATGATGATGAAATATTGCTGGGAAAAATCAGGATAAATATTATTCACACGCCAGGCCATTCAAGAGGAAGCGTTTGCCTGATCACAGAAAACTCATTATTTAGTGGTGATTCTCTTTTTGCTGCTGGGATCGGACGCACTGATCTTCCCGGTGGAAATTATCAAGAATTGATCAATTCTATCCAGAAAAAAATATTTACTTTACCTGAATCGATGATAGTCTATCCAGGACACGGTCAAACCACAACTATCGGTCAGGAGAAAATAGAAAATCCTTTTGCAGGATTGGCAAGTAAATTATGAGCTTTTAATTAGAAAGCTGATAACAGAAAATTTTTGTATCAATGTTTTCTTTCTTCCTTTTTTTTCTTTCTTCCATTTTTGATCAAGATATAACTTAATGCGATCAATGCGATTGCAGCTCCGATCCATTTCAATGAAGTCAGAAAAGAGACAACTGTGGCAGCGATCAACACACCCAGGAAAATGAAAAAGATCGATTTCCAAAATTTCAATCCGAAAAGATATGCTGCCAGAGATCCCGTCCAGGCCCCTGTGATTGGAAGCGGAATCGCCACAAAAAGCATCAAGCCAATTTCTTCATATTTTTTGATCACTTCACCTTTTTTTCTGGTACGGGCAAAAATCGCTTCCAATATTTTTCTCGTAAAAGAGAATCTAAAAAAAAATCTTGTGAGTAGATCATAAAAGATCAGTAAAAGAAAGATCGGGATCATATTTCCCACGATCGCGACAGGAATAACACGCCAATAAGGTAATTTATAATAGTGTATGCCAATTGGTATCGAACCTCGCAATTCAAAGATCGGGATCATTGATATCAAAAAAACTTTGATATCTTTCGGAGCTTCGATCTGATCTACTCTTGACTTGATCTGTTCTTTCAATCCGCTGGCAGAAAGCAGGTTGACCATCAAAAATAGATACAAGAGGATTATTATCGTTCTTTTCATTCGTTCCATCCTTTTTCACCAATCAATGGCACAAAAGCACAACCACCTTCGTCAGAGTGAATAAAGCCATCCTTCGTTCGTCGCACGACGATAAGTTGTTGAAACATTTTATTTCCTGTGGGAATGATCAATTTTCCATCTAATGCTAATTGCTCGATATAACTATCTGGCACTTTTGGAGCAGCAGCAGCAACGATTATCTTATCAAATTTCTGCGTCTCAAATTCTGACCAACCCAAAGTGCCATCTCCGATCTTGTATATAATATTCTGATAACCGAGCTCGGATAAGACCTTTTGCGCACTTTCCATCAGTTCGGGTATTCTTTCGATCGTGAAAACTTTGTGAGCAATTTCTGCCAGAAGCGCAGTTTGATAACCAGAGCCTGTTCCGATCTCCAAAACGATATCTCCTTTTTCCAATTCCAGAGCTTGCATCATCAAAGCTACTATATAAGGTTGAGAGATCGTTTGACCTTGACCGATCGAAAGCGGAGAATCCGAATATGCAATATGTCGGGAAGTTAACGAAACAAATTTCTCGCGGGGAACTTTTTCGAAAGCTGCCAGCACTTTTTTATCTGAAATACCTCTTTTGATAAGTTGATTTTGGATCATTTTCTGGCGTTGGATTTGATAATTTAACATCTAAAATCCTTTCATTTTACATTTTTTAGCCATTGCTCAATTTTTTCTTGAGCAGAGACCTTGTTGAAATTAGGAGAAATTGGCGTGATCGAAATTTCTTTATTTGATATTGCTTTGAAATCTGTGTTGCCTTCTTGAGACCAGACTGGTTTTGCTCCTCCGATCCAATAAATCGTTCTACCACGCGGATCTTTCTGCTCTTTTACAAAATCTTGATATTTACGATGACCGGTGCTTGTCACTTTGATACCTTTGATCTCTTCTTTTTCCAGATTGGGAAAATTTATATTGAAAACTTCCGCTGGCTTGATCAGTTTGTGCAATTTTGCTTGAATAAAACTATTCAAATATTCTGCAGCAACTTCGAATTTTTGTTCGGAATAAGCAGCTAGGGAAGCAGAAATTGCTTTGTAGCCCATGAACATTGCTTCCAAAGCAGCTGCAACAGTTCCTGAATAAAGAATATCTTCTCCCATATTTTGTCCGGCATTAATTCCCGAGATCACCAGATCAATCGGTTCATCCACTAAGATCCTCCCCGCTAAGATCACGCAATCAGCGGGACTTCCAGTAACGGCATATCGATTGTCAGCTCTTTTGACAATTCGCAAAGGCTGGTGTAAAGTGATCGAATGTGAAGATGCGCTTTGTTCTTTGTCGGGGGCAACGATAAAGATTTTGTGTCCATGATTTTCAAGAACTTCTGCTAGAATGGTGATACCACGTGCATCGATCCCGTCGTCATTTGTCAATAATATTTGCATTTTTTCCCTCATTTTTTCAATATTTCAAAATAGATCACATCCACGAAATTTTTGATATCGCGCCAATGTGAAATGTAACTTTTTTGTCCGTTATAGATCGTTTCTATTGGAATCGAACCGATCTTACCATGCGCTTTCACAGTCTTGATAATTATTTCTGTCTCAAATTGATAGCGTTTTGTGCGGAAATTCATAGCTTTGATCAGCTGTAAATTATAAAGACGATATCCACATTGCGAATCTGGAATATCTGTTTTGGTGAGAAAAGAGACGATCTTGCTGGTGAGAAAATTGCTACAAATTCTGGTGATAGGCATATGAATGCGATTAAAATCTCTTTTCCCAATAACGATATCAAAATTGTTTTCACTTTGGGAATTTATGAAATCGGGTATTTGCAGTGGATTGTGTTGCAGATCGCCATCGATCGTGAAAGCAAAATCAAAATTGTCTTGGATCACATTCTGGAAGCCAACTTGCAGCGCATTTCCTTTGCCTTGATTTTCCTTTAAAGTAACAAGATGGATTTTATTATCGAGACAAACTTTTGACGAGTTATCTTCAGATGCATCATCAATAGCATAAATTTGTGATACTGGAAAAAATATTTTCAATTCCGATATCAATTTACGCAAATAATTTTCTACATTAAACATCGGAATGATCACAGCTGTATTTCTAAAATTCGCTTTCATTTCAAACCTTTTTCAATCATTAAAAAATTGAGAGAACCTTGAAAAAGTGCACTTTATATGTCAAGAAAATCGTTTTTAAGAAATGGATTGACATTTAAACTGTGAAAACTGATTAGGTAACGCCAAATAAATATTAGTTTCAGGAGAAATTATGACAAAAAAATTATCGTTTGGTGACATTAGCAGTAAGAAGGCGATGGAATTGGAAGATAAATATGGTGCGCATAATTATCATCCACTTCCTGTCGTCATTGCCAAAGGAAAGGGAACACGTGTCTGGGACCCAGAAGGAAATGAATACTACGATTTTCTTTCTGCCTATTCTGCCTTGAATCAAGGTCATTGTCATCCTAAATTGGTCAAAGCATTACAAGATCAAGCAGAAATTTTGACTCTGACTTCTCGTGCATTTTTCAATAATAAATTGGGAGAATATGAAAAATTTATAACTGAATATTTCGGTTATGAGATGGTCTTGCCGATGAATACCGGGGCAGAAGGCGTTGAAACAGCCATGAAACTTGCTCGAAAATGGGGATATAAAAAGAAAGGAATTCCCAAAGATGAAGCGATCATAATCTTCGCCGAAGGAAATTTCCACGGCAGAACGATCTCCGTAATTTCGGCTTCCACCGATCCTGATTGCCGAGAAGATTTTGGTCCTTTCACGCCAGGCATTATGACAATTCCCTACAATGATCCGGATGCCCTGAAAAAAGTCCTGGAAATCTATGGCGAAAAAGTAGCTGCTTTTTTTGTCGAACCGATCCAGGGAGAAGCCGGCGTTTTTGTCCCTGATGATGATTTTTTGAAAAAATGCTATGATATTTGCAAAAAACATAACGTGCTTTTTGTGGCTGATGAGGTGCAAACAGGAATCGGTAGAACAGGTCGCCTGCTATGCAGCGATTATGCAGAGATCAAACCCGATATCATTATTTTGGGAAAAGCTTTGTCTGGTGGTGTGTTGCCAGTTTCTGCAGTTCTTTCTGATGTGGAAACAATGCTCACGATCAAACCAGGGCAACATGGTTCTACTTTCGGTGGTTTCCCGCTTGCTTGCGCAGTTGCTCAGGCTGCTCTGGAAATCGTTCGTGATGAAAAGTTAACTGAAAATGCAGAAAAACTGGGTAAAATCTTCCGCAGTGAAATGAAAAAGATCGATTCACCACTCATCGCGGAAGTGCGCGGAAAAGGACTTTTGAACGCGGTCGTTATTAAACCTCAAGATGGCATCGAAGCCTGGGATGTTTGTTTGAAACTGAAAGAAAATGGGTTATTGGCAAAACCGACACATCAGCACATTATTCGTTTTGCACCACCACTCACAATTACGGAAGATGAATTGTTCGACTGCATAAATATTATCAAAAAGACGATCGAAAGTCTTTATTAGATAATCTAAAGGCTATCCTGAATTTTGGATAGCCTTTTTTATTTGAGGAAATTATGAAAAAAATAATTTTTGGATTGCTGTTAGCTCTATTGTTGTTTGGTTGTAACACGAAAAAAGATAATTTGAGAATCGGATATATCGAATCTTCCTTTTCCCATTTTCCGCTGGATTTTTCACTTCGTTTCAAGATAATTGATCAGGAAACTATCACGATCAAAAAATTCACTTCCAGACAAAAATTGCAAACCGCTTTGAACAAAAATAAGATCGATATTGCCTTTATGAATTTTACCTCGCTTTGGAGAAATATCAGTACTGGTGCAGATCTGAAAATAATTTCTTCGCTGGCAAGAGAAGGTGTTGGGATTATTGGAAGTAAAAAGATTGATTCTTTGGAAGAATTGAATTCTAAAAAAATTGGATTTTTATCAGATCCTCTGACAGAAATTTTGCTGGAAATGAGCGCGGATAAATCTGAACTAGAATTTCAAAAAACACATTTCCAATCCAAAAAGAAATTGAAAAATGCTTTGTTGGCAGGTGAGATCGATGCAGTTTGCTCTTATGTTCCAGATATTTTTCAATTCCCAGCAGATTTTCACATCATTCACTGGTTTCACAATGATTTCAAAGAACATCCCTGTTGTGATATTGCCGCGAATAATCTGGCAATAAAAAATAAAAAGCAACTGATTATCGATTTTTTGAAAGATTTGAATAAAGGCTGTGATGAATTGAACCAAAATCCTAATTTAGCATTTGAAACTCTAACGCTAACATATGATCTTTCCAAAGAGATCAGCAAAAAAGTAATTTATAATACAAAATTTGTTATGGTGACAGGTAAAAATAGCAAAACTTTTCAAGAAACGGTGATCAATAAAATGCTGGAGAAAGGTCATTTTTCAAAGAAGATATCACCTTCTGATGTTTATTATCCAATTCTAAAACACGCTGATTGAAACGTTGTGTTTTATGAGATTGCAGAATTGTCGATTTGAGAAAAAGCCTTCCAATTTTTTGATCTGCTGAAATAACTAATTATGTTGATCTTTTTCATATTATTTTTCGTCGGCATCATTGCGGGCTTCATCAATACACTTGCAGGTGGTGGTTCCACTTTGACTTTGCCCGTTTTGATCCTGGCTGGAATTCCGTCACCAATGGCAAATGCGACAAATCGGATCGCTATCCTTTTCCAAAATTCAGTTGCTGTTCAGCGCTTTTATAAACATCAAAAGCTGGAAATAAAGAATATTCGTTTGATTACGTTAGCGACGATCATAGGATCAGTTCTTGGTGCACTTTTCGCCGCCAACATCAAAGCTGATCATTTCGATACGATACTTGGTTTCGTCTTTCTGATCATTTTAATTCTGATGCTGATTCCCCACCATCGAAAAGCTAGAAATTTTAACCTGCCAAGACAAATTGAATTTATCATTTTTCTGGGAGTTGGATTTTATGGTGGTTTTATTCAAGCTGGAATAGGTTTCATTTTATTGGCGACGCTGAATCTGGTGGAAGATTTTGATCTGATAAGAGCAAATGCGGCAAAGGTTTTCATCGTTATGTGTTACACGATTTTTTCTGTTCTGATTTTTGCTTTTTCGGGCAAGATCATCTGGAAATATGGTTTAATTCTGGCTTTGGGAAATATGATCGGAGCATTTTTGGGAGTGAGAGCCGCCATCCAGAAAGGTGAAAAATTTGTGAAGATCATTATCGCAACAGCTGTCATCATTGCTTCGCTAAAATTATCCGGATTTTTTGAACTGATCGGACTATAAAGTGGGCTATCTTTTACTCAGCATTCTCTCTTCAGCTCTCATCGCTAATCTTTTGTTCATATTTCAGAAAATCGGAAAAATAAAGATTCAACAGATATTTCTGGGAAACTACATTTTAGCTTCTCTTTTCAGTTTTTGGATGAACGATACTCCCATTCACAATATCCGCTTTTTTGATCTCATTTTGGGCATTATCACAGGATTTTTATTTCTCTATAATTTTGTATTATACAAGAAAAATATTAGTTTGAATGGACTATCCTTGAGCGTCGGCACGATGCGCATTTCTCTGATCATTCCGATCTTTGTCGGGCTCATCTTGTTCAAAGAGAAAATCTTTATCATGAATTATTTCGGGATCGTTTTAATTTTCATCGCTTTCATTTTCATCACAAATATTGCTTCTTTCCGCAATATGTTTTGGCTCTTGATACTTTTTTTTATCACAGGCGCTACCGAATCGATGCTGAAAGTTTATGACGTTTTTGGTCTTCCCGAAAAAGGTTTTTTCATTTTCCTGATCTTTGCTTCTGCTCTTCTCTTTAATTCTTTTTGGATATTATCATTACGGCAAAAGATCCATTGGCGCTCAATCGGATTGGGCTTGATCCTCGGAATTCCAAATCAACTCACGACCAAATTCCTGATCAAAGGCCTGGAAACTGTTCCAGCTGCGATCGCTTTTCCTTTCACTTCCTCCAGCGTCGTTGTCATCACGATCCTGACTGAATTGTTGTTTTGGAAAAAGCGTTTTTCCTTCAAGCAAAAGATCGCTCTTATTTTGATGATCGCTGGCATAGCTTTACTAAATTTAAAAAGATAACATAAAATTATTTTATGATCAGATATCACCTAGTAGATTCAGTTTCAAAGGGTATTGAAATGAAATAAATTTGTTTATAGTATAACGCTGGAATAAATTTTGCATTGTTAATCCTAAATTTTGTTGGAGATAAAATATGAAAAAAATTATTTTTTTGCTTTTAACGATTTTAGTCGTCAGTATTCTAAATGCTAATTGGATAAGCATTTCAAACAACGAAATATTATTTGAACATAATTCAACTGACAAGGCAAATACAAAAGTGTTTTTTACTCTGAATGGATATGAAGAAAAAAGTATTACTGTTGATAATAAAAATTACAAACATATTACCTATTGGAATGAAGGTGAGTTTATCGAAGAAGGAAAGCCAGCATTGCCAAGATTTTCACGCTTGATCGCTATTCCAAACAGCGGAAACCCCCATTTCGAAATCATTTCTTACGATCGCAAAATTGTTAAAAATATTGACGTTTATCCCGCTCAAAGATTGCAAAGTGAAAGTCAATCGAGCGATCGAAATTTTGTTATCGATGAAGAATTTTATAACGGTTCAAAGATTTTCCCAGCAGAAATCGTGCAGTTGGGAGAACCAGCTATAATGCGAGATTTGAGAATTGTTCGCTTGACTATCAATCCTTTCCAGTATGATCCCGCCAAACGCGAATTGCACATTATCAAAAATATCGAGGTCAATATTGAAACTGACGAAAAAGGTGGGATTAATCGAAAAACTCTTGAGCACGCACCTTCTCGCTCTTTCCAATCTTTATATCAATCCACAGTTTTGAATTATAAATCGATTGAAACACGAGAAGAAAACCAACATCCCAGCTATCTTTATATCTATCCGAATGATACATCCGTCGAAGACAATCTTCAATATTTGATTGATTGGAAACGCCAAAAGGGTTTTGATGTTTACGCCGCAAGCACTTTTGAAACAGGCACATCTCATTCAAGCATTAAAAATTTTATTCAAGATGCCTACGATAATTGGTTGAATCCTCCAGAATTCGTCTGTCTCGTTGGAGATGCAGAAGGCCCATACACAATTCCAGCAGATAATAATGGAGACCACAATTATACGCGTTTAGATGGAACGGATATCCTCGCTGATGTTTTCATCGGCAGATTGTCTTTCGATACGATCATCGAATTTCAAACGATCATCGCAAAGATTTTGGGCTACGAGAAAGAACCTTTTTTGCAGAATACTGATTGGTATGATGAAGTTGTCTTGATCGGTGATCCCAGCTCATCTGGAACTTCCACTGTCGATACAAAACAGCATATCAAAAATATGATGATGAATACAGCTCCGAATCTCAATTATACAGAAAATTACATTAGTGGATATTCTGGAACGATGACAAATAGTTTGAATAGCGGCGTTAGCTATTTCAATTATCGTGGTTATATGGGCATGAGCGGTTTCGATATTAATAACATTTTAGCTTTAAACAATGGTTTTATGCTTCCTTTTGCAGTTTTTCTCACCTGCGGTACGGGAACTTTTGCTTCCACTTGGGACGAAGCGAGAAGTGAAGTATTTCTGAAAGCTGGAAATCCAAGTAATCCAAAAGGAGCGATCGGTGCAATCGGAACAGCCACAACTTCTACTCACACTTGCTTCAATAATTCTGTTGATTCAGGAATTTTTTATGGTCTTTTTGCTGAGGGGATAAAGCATCAGGGCGGTGCCTTGAATCGAGGTAAACTCAATCTTTATCTGAATTATCCCCAAAATCCCGGTGGTGCTGTTAATAATTTTTCAGATTGGAATAATTTGATGGGCGATCCCGCTATCGATCTCTGGACTGCTGTTCCACAACCGATGCAAGTGACCTATCAAAACCAGGTTTCTACAGGAGCAAACTATCTGGAAGTCACTGTGATCGATGACGAAGGCTATCCGATCGAAGATGCGTGGGTCACCGCTCTGCAAGGTGATGACGAAATCTTCTCTTCCGATTTTACCGACGAAAATGGAATGCTCTATCTTCCTTTGAATGCACAAAATTCAGGAACTGTTCAATTAACTGTTACGAAACATAATTTTATTCCTCATCTGGGAAGTTTTGAGATTGCAGGACAACCACGTTTTGTGAATGTGGAATCTTATCTGATCGATGATGACAATTCAGGAACTTCTAGCGGAAACGATGATGGTTTGATCAATTCTGGCGAGACGATCGAAATACCCGTGCAATTGAAAAATTTTGGAAGTCAAACTGCTAATTCTGTAACTGCGCAGATCACCACTCCCAACGATTTTATTCAGATCAATGATGATACAGAAGATTTTGGAAATATTGCAGCTGGATCATCCCAATTTTCTGATGATGATTTTGATATCGTGGTCGATCCTGATGTTTTGGGCGGAATGACGATCCAATTGAATATGCAGATCTCTGACGCAGCTGGGAATATCTGGAACGATGTGCTCTATTTACCGGTGAAAGGTGCAAATCTTCTCGCAACAGATTATGTTGTGGATGATCCCAATAATATGATTGATCCAGGCGAAACTGTTGATATTGAAGTAACCATCGAAAATCTGGGGGATATCGATGTAAATTTGATCTATGGCACACTTTCTTCTCTCGATAATAAACTGATAATTGTTGATGACGAAGGTTATTTTGGCACGATCCCAATTGGTGGACAATCCAGTAATGCGGGAGATCCTTTCACGTTGACAGCAGAAACGCAGATCATTCCTGGCAGTCAATTCACCTTAGAATTGAATCTGTATAATAACGATGGCTATGATCAAACAGTTACTTTTCCCGTCTATGTAGGTGAAGTTTCGATCACCGATCCGCTCGGTCCCGATGCCTATGGCTATTATATCTATGATGATGGCGATACAGATTATTATAATGTTCCTGTTTATGATTGGATCGAGATCAGTTCATTGGGCACGAATCTCAATTTGAATGATCCTGGAAATACAGGCGATGTGATAAATATTGATCTCCCGATCGTTTTCAAATTTTATGGTGAAGAATATAATACACTCGCGGTTTGTTCAAATGGTTGGGTTGCTCCTGGCTATTCGGAAGATACTTCTTTTATGAACTGGAAAATACCAGCTCCGATGGGACCTTCGCCAATGATAGCACCTTTTTGGGATGATCTGAAAACGGGTAATGTCTATTCCTATTATGACAATGCTTCACATTCGTTTATCATTCAATGGGATAATATGCACAATGAATATAACGATAGTGAAGAGACCTTCCAGTTAATCCTGTATGATGCAAATTACTATCCTACAGCAACTGCTGACAGCGAAATAAAATTCCAATACAAAGTAATAAATAATATAGATCAGGGCTCCTATCCTTCCCAACATGGACAATTTGCTACGGTCGGAATTGAAGATCATTCTGGCTTAATTGGATTGGAATACACTTTTAATAATACTTATCCACTTCCGGCAAAAACCCTCGAAGATGAAATGGCTCTGTTGATCACGGGACCGCCTGTGTCCTTTGTCGAACCTTTCATCGTGATGGGTGGTGTTGTCATCAATGATGTGAATGGGAATAATAATGGACAGCTCGATTATGCTGAAGATGCTGGTTTACAAGTTCAGCTCAATAATTTGGGTGATAATCCCGCAACTGACGTCAGCGCTACAATATCTACTTCTGATCCATATTTGACAATCACGAATGATACAGCAGATTATGGTGATATTGGTGGTGGAGGAGCTGGGATCAATCTGAGTGATTATGAGGTTACGATCGCTGAAGATTGTCCTGATGAACATGTCGTTGGCATTGACATTGTCGTTACAAGCAATGAAAATACTTGGGAATTAAATTTTACTGTTGAACTAAATGCTCCGATAATGGAATTGCTTTCAGTTCTGGTCGATGATGGTGATAATAATATTTTGGATCCTGGTGAAACGGCTGATGTTCTGGTTTCTTTTGAAAATATCGGTGGGGCAGATCTCTATAATAGTATTGTGGAATTAACCGAAAATGACCAACATATCACTTTGAATAATGCAACCTACGATTTTGGATTATTCGGCGGGAACACGATCGGCACGGGAATTTTTAATATTACAGTCGATAATGCTGCTCCAGTTGGTCATAATGCTTTCATCGATTGGGAATTGACAGGAGATTACAACTATAGCTTTTCCGATCAATTCATTCTTGCCATTTCACAGATACCAGTTATGATAAATACGGATTTCAGCGGAACCTGGCCACCTGATGGCTGGAGTGTGACTTCCTCATCGGGACAGATCAACTGGGAACAATCTTCGAGCAGTAGTGCTGGCGGAAATTCACCAGAAGCTGAATTTTCCTGGTCTCCCTCGACGGTTGCAACTCAACGGTTGGTCACCGATCCCATCAATACTCTGGGATCGAATACACTTGATCTGGAATTCCGTCATATGATCAATGATTTTAGTGGAGATTACAATCTACGTGTAGAAACAACAAGTGATGGAAATAATTGGAATACGGTGGTTGAATTTCCCGACAACGACTATCCTGCAACTTTGGAAAATATTACTGTCGAAACAGATGATGTGGGTTCACAGAACTTCCAGCTGGCCTTCACTTTTGATGGAAATTCTTACAACATAAATTATTGGTATGTCGATGATGTTACGATCGAAAGCGGTAGTCCACAGGGAGTTGGCTACATTGAAGGAAATGTTTCGTTAGATGGTGGAAGTGGAAATATCGAAGATGTGTTGATCTCAGCAGAAAATTATCAGACTCATCCCAATAGCAATGGTGATTATCTGATCCCCGTTCTCCCCGGTGATTACAATGTATCTGCCAACTTGACTGGATATAGTTCACAAACTGTGGAAAATGTGACCGTGCAGCAAAATGAAACTGTTACCATCGATTTCGTTTTGCAACCTTTGAGCAATCCACAAAACCTGGCGGCAACGATTTCCACGAATGACGTTACGCTTAATTGGGAAATGGGCTTGGATTTGATCCGAACAACAAGAATTACTCCCAAACGGTCTCGTTTGCTGCGTTCAAAAAGAGAAAATTCTATGAACCGAGCTTTGACCGGTTTCAAGGTTTTCCGAGATGAATTTGAGATCGCTCAGATCAATGATCCGAACACAATGACTTACGATGATTTTGGCTTAGCTCCAAATGATTATGAATATTACGTCGTCGCTGTTTATGATAATTCGCTGCTTTCTGAACCTTCCAATACAGTCGAAGTGCAGATCGAACTTGCTCCACCCACCGATCTGGCCGCTATTTCACAAGGTTTTGATATCCTTTTGGGCTGGACAGCACCCGCTGGGACAATTCGCAGTTTTGATGGATACAAAGTTTACCAAAATGATGAATTTATCGCTGAAACTACCGAAACTTCCTATCTGGACGAAAATGTAACGAGCGGAAATTATAACTATTATGTAACTGCAATGTATTCAGGTTATGAATCTGATCCTTCAAATACTTATACGATCGAACACACTGATGCAACGAACACGAACGTTCCCATAAAAACTGAGTTATTGGATAATATTCCCAATCCTTTCAATCCCACAACAAAGATCAGGTTTGCTTTGAAAACAAAAGAATTTGTGAACATCGAGATCTTCAATATTAAAGGAAAAAAGGTGCGAACGCTTGTCAATAGTGAATTAGAAGCTGGTCTTCATTCGATTGTCTGGAATGGAATAGATGATGATCAACGCAAGATAGCTTCTGGAATTTATTTTTATCGAATGAAGACATCTCAGCAGCACGAAACAAAAAAAATGTTATTGTTGAAATAAAGAAAAAATATATACGGAGGATTTGTGAAACGCCTTACCTTGCTGATTTTTCTTGCTTTGGTTTTAACCGCACTCCAGGCGGAAATCAATTATTCGACCGAAGCTGGAAAAGTGAAATTGCATTTTATGAACGAAGGAGAAGAGGGAAAAGAAGAGCTAACCCAAATCTTAGCTGTACCCGCTCGCCAGATTGAAATAGCTGTGCAAAATTGCGTTGTTTCCCACTATGATGAACGCGGTGAACTTTTGCAAACAGAAAATGTACGCGGCTCAGATTATTTCTCTTATAAAAATAGTTTCGTGATGCGAGAATTATTTGGACATAATTTCAATTTGCAGCTCATAAGAGAAAAGAATAATGAAAAATTTGTTTTGGAAGAAATGGAAATGGAGATCATTCCCCAAGATATTGTCTCCACTCCAACCAAGGTTTCTGTTGCTTTTCTGCCGATTTATCGTCAGATAGTTGATAATTACTCTACTTCCTATCTAAATGGATTGGATAGCTCGCACTCCAAAATGCTGATCATTACTCATGATGATCTGGTCCCAACGATCCAGGTTTTTGCAGAATGGAAGAACGCCTGCGGAATTGCTACCGATATAGTAACAAAAGCAGATATTGGAATCACAAACAGCGAGATAAAATCATATATTCAAGACCTTTATGATACAGAAGAATATCCGCCAGATTATATTTTGTTGACAGGCGATATCGACGATAGTTTTGAGATCCCTGCCTATTTTTATAATTTTTCCGGGGAATTGGATGTGACCGATCATCCATACACATTATTAGATGGTGATGATTATTTTCCCGAAATGATCATCGGTAGAATTTCTGTCGATAATGTGTTTCAATTACAGACTATCGTGGCAAAAATTCTAAATTATGAAAAAACTCCTTTTATGGACCAAACACATTGGTTTCAAAATGCTACATTAGTTGCTGGAAATTATAGCCCGACGCCACCAAATCCTACAACTCCTGTGAAAGTAACTAAATGGTTTCGCGATAAATTATATGAGAATGACTATAATGAGATCGACCAGATCTATTATCCGCCCACTTATCCAGGCACTTCACAGATCACTTCTTCCATCAATCAAGGTGTGGGAATAGTCAGTTATCGCGGTTGGGGAGATGCCAATGGCTGGCACTATCCTCTCTATCACAACGATGATCTGGAAGATTTGAATAACGGATCGATGCTGCCCGTGATTGCTTCTTTCGTCTGCAACACAGGAGATTTTGCCAACGTCGTCGATCCCTGTTTCGGAGAAAAATGGCTGCAAATGGGAACGCCAGCCAGCCCCAAAGGTGGCGTGATTTTTGTCGGCCCTTCCGATCTACATACAAGCACAAAATTAAATAACTCAATTTTTTCGGGTTTTGTAACCGGCATCTATGATGAAGATATTTATAATTTTGGTTCGGCTATTTTACGTGGTAAAATTGAATTATACAATAATTTCCCCTTAAATCAAGCACCTTCAGATCTGGTAGATTCTTATTTTAATGTCTATAATATTCTGGGTGATCCTTCTTTGAAAATTTGGACGAAAGTGCCAGAACCTATCAATTGCGATCTTCCCTCAGAAGTTAATATCGGCACGAATTTCCTTAACCTCGATCTTCCCGATCTCAATGGTGCGGTTGTTACTGCTATTAAAGAAAATGAATTCATGAGCACAGAAATCGTGGAAAACGGCATTGCGGATATTTATCTTGATTCGGAAACTAGCGGAGATATCCAGATCACAATAACAAAAGAAAATTACCATCCTTTTCAACAAAATATTGCTGTTGTGTCAGATAACGTCGATATCGGTTTGGAAAACGTGGAAACAGATCAAGCGATCAATGCTGGAATTGATATAGCACTCGAAATATCTTTGAAAAATTTTGGTTCACAAACAGCAAATGGAATAAGCGCTAATCTCATTTCTGAAAGTTCATTCGTAAATATTATTAATTCACAAGCTGATTTTGGCGATATTAATGCTGGCGAGATTTCCAGTAATTCCTACGATATTTCGATAGATGAAAATTGTCCCAATAATGAAATTCTGGAGTTTGATCTAGCAGTTTCTGAAGGAACTACTCTAAAGTTTGAACTAATTGCCAATAGTCTTGTATTTGAAGTTTCTGAGATAAGTATAGCAAATGATTTTCTGGAACCAGGAATGACAGACGATATTACTATCCAAATTCAAAATTTGGGAACTTTTAATGTTTCAGAAGTTATAGGAACATTATCTTCTGCTGATACCGAAATAATGATACCTGATCCAGATTTGAATTTCGGCAATATCGCGATGAATTCCTTTGCAGAAACAACGACTGCCGTAACTGTATCGGAAGATGTCTATATCGGGAAGAACATTCCTTTCCAGATCGAAATCTTTGACGCAAATGATTTACAGACGATTATCCATTTCAATCTTGAAATCGGAGAAGTAGATCAATCTGCACCAACTGGACCCGATCAATTCGGCTATTATGCTTATGACAGTCACGATGTGTTTTACACAAAAGCTCCAACCTACGACTGGATCGAGATTGATCCTGCTGAAGGTGGGAATGGTGATGTTTTTGAATTGGGTGACGATCGCTCCGAATCGATCGAAATGCCGATGAATTTCGTTTATTATGATCAGCCGATCGATAGTTTGACGATTTGCACAAATGGCTGGATCTCGCTTCAGCCTACTTGGGAAACTTATTTTCGTAATTGGAATATTCCTTCTGCTCTTGGTCCTTATGGGATGATCGCGCCCTATTGGGATGATCTGATAGGTGAACTTGAGGACGGAGAGCACAAGGATATGCGAATCTGTTATTATTATGATACAGCAGAGAATATTTTTATCGTGGAATGGAACAAATGTGTCAATCGTGAAGATGATACATCTGTAGAAAAATTCCAGATCATTCTTTTTGACCCGGATCATTATCCTACAAATACTGGAAATGGTGAAATACAGTTCAATTATCATACTGTGAATAATCCTGATGTTAACGGAAATTATTGCACTGTTGGAATCGAAAATTTCCAACAATCTGATGGGTTACTTTATACCTATGCCAATATTTATCCTAATAGTGCAACGCCTCTTTATAACGAGCTTGCTATCAAATTCACGACAGAAGAACCAGAATATTCAGATGTGGTTAACATCAATCCAAATTTTACTGCTCAAAACACCTCTGGCTATAAACCTTTGGAAGTGAGTTTTGAAAATCAAACAACACCACAGGAAAACAACTTTTCGTATCAATGGGATTTTGGTGATAATTCTCCAATTTCTACCGAATCAGATCCAACTCATATTTATGATCAAGTAGGTTCTTATGAAGTGACTTTAAGTGTTAGTAATGGAGACACGACCGCAACCATTTCAAAATCAGATTTCATTAACGTTTATTCTCGAATTTTTCCTGGTGACGCTGATAATAACGGAATTGTAGATGCCGATGATATTTTCCCAATTGGAATTTATTGGCGAGAAACTGGTGATTCCCGTTCAATCATCGGGTTCGATTGGAATTCCTATGATTATCCTTCCAACTGGAATGATATTTATGCTCCATATGCTGATTGTGATGGCAATGGCGAGGTAGATATCCTGGATGTTCTGGCGATATGTTATAATTGGGGAAAAACGCAGCCCGATAGTTCACTGAGTTTTGCTCATCAATTTGTTGAACAGATCGAAGAAAAAGAAGAGAATTTCATCTCAATTTATCATTCTTTGGAAAATAGCGGAACACAGCTTTTACTGAAAAATGCTATCGCTGAAAGATTTGATCTGCCCATCGTTTCGCCAGAAATTCAAGATCAACTTTTCAATAATTTCCCTAATCCTTTCAATCCCACCACGAAAATCCGCTTCTCTTTTGCCGAAGAACCACAGAATGCCAGTTTGACGATTTACAATGTCAAAGGACAGAAGATCAAGAAATATCAGATCAATGCTGATCAGAATGGAGAGATCATCTGGCACGGAAACGATGAAGAAGGAAAAGATGTGAGCTCGGGAATATATTTTTACCGTTTGCAAAATAAGGGTAAAACGATCGATATAAAGAAAATGATCTTATTGAAATAATTGAGGTTCAGATGAAAAAAATATTGTTAATTATCGCTATCGCTTTGATCTTTGGCTGTGATGATAATAGCACAGAACCAAAAAATGAGAATCTAACGCTTTCCATATCTCCATCAGAAAACACGATGCTTGTCGATGAAACGATCAATTTAGAAGTTCAGATCGAAAATGTATCCAACCTGTTTGCAATTAGTATGGAGATCGCCTTTGATGAAGATTTGCTGTCGCTTCCAGAAAATCCAGTTACAATTGGCGATTTCTGGAGTGATAATACTGTGGACTTGGCTATCAATGATCCTGATCGTTTGAATATCACGATCGGTCTGCAACAGAGTTCGGAAATAGATGGATTGAATGGATCAGGCACGCTTTTTGCCTTTGATCTGACTGCGTTGACTATTGGAGAAGCGGATATTCTCATCAGAAATTTGCACTTGTTAGATGAAGATAGAAATAACGTTGAGGATTTTGATGAAATTGTGATCGATGAAGGAAAGATTGAAATAGAATGATATGATAGGACTTTTTATTGGATTATTTTTTTTGATCGCTTTTGGGATCTACGAATTTGAAACGAATAAATATAGTCGAAAGAAAATTCCGAATGTGATACATGTGAATGGTACCCGAGGTAAATCAAGCGTCACGCGGTTGATCGCAGCTGGCTTGCGCGCTGGTGGAAAAAAAACTCTGGCAAAGACGACAGGTTCTGCACCAGCGTTGATCTTTGAATCTGGAAGTGAAAAACCGATCATTCGCCATCATGGAGCTAATATCAAAGAGCAGATCAAAATAATGAAATTTGCTGCTCATAGAAAACCAGAATTCTTGGTTTTAGAATGTATGGCTGTCACACCAGAATATCAATGGGTGACAGAACACGAAATGGTGAAATCCAATATTGGTGTGATCACAAATTCGCGTCTTGATCATCTGGACGTGATGGGACCAGGATTGCGCAATGTTACACTTTCTTTATGCAACACAATTCCTTCACACGGAAAATTGTTTACTTCCGAGAAAAAAATGCTTCCTCTTCTAAAGAAGCAAGCAAAGAGACGTCACACAGAAATTTTTCAGGCGCAAGATATCGAAATCTCTAATCAGGAAATGAAAAAATTTCCCTATATTGAACACAAAGAAAATGTTGCTCTTGCCTTGAGTATCTGTCAGCATTTTGATATTCCAAAAAAAATTGCTTTGCAAGGAATGTATCAGGTGCAACCCGATGTAGGAGCGATGGAGATCTATGATTGCGAACGGGAAAATAAAAAATTCTATTTTGTGCATGCCTTTGCAGCCAACGATCCCGAATCAACTGAATTCGTCATCGATTCAGTAAAGAAACTCTATCCGCACATTGAATCTGTGGTTTTGGTTCTGAGCACGAGAGCAGATCGAATGTTTCGCTCCAAACAGCTGATCCAGATGATGAAAAATATTGATTTTACTCATCTTTATCTGATCGGAGAGCAGACAACTTCCATTCAGCTTTTTGCTCGCAAACACAAATTAGATCAAGAAAAAATAACCGATTGTGGTTGGATCAATGGAAATGAGCTTGTCCAGAAAATCGTTAAATTAGATTCGGAAGAGACGCTGATACTTGGGATCGGTAATATCGGCGGGAATGGTGGTCAGATCGTAAGTTATTTCAGAGAACGAGATAGAAAAAGGAAAAAATAGTATGTTCGAAGTGGCAATTGGTTTGGGTGTTTTAATCAGTCTTTTCTTTTTGGAAACCTTTGGCGCTGCAGCTGGTGGAATCGTTGTCGCCGGTTATGTGGCGATGTATTTGCATCATCCGATCACGATTTTGGCAACACTATCGATCAGCGTCATCGTCTTTGTCATTGTGAAATTATTGGGTAAAGTAATGTTCATCTATGGCAGAAGAAGAATGGTGATCACGGTTCTTTTGGGTTTCATCCTGGGTTGGCTGGCAAGATATTATGGTGTCTTTGCCAATCTTTCTTCAGAATATTCTGTGAATGTCATCGGCTTTATCATTCCCGGTTTGATCGCTAATGCGATGGAAAAACAAGGTATCATCAAGACACTATCTGTGATGTTCGTTGCTGCTGTGATCGTCAGGTTTTTGTTGATTCTAATTTTCAAAGGTCAAATAATAGGATAAAAATATGTTTGTTCCCAGTGCAAAATCGAAGATCAGTTTAATCGTTTTATTGATTGTAGCATTAGCTCTTTTTTATTGGGTAGAAAATTCACGCAATTTTGTGAGTGACGATTATTATCAGGATAAGTTGGAAGCAGCTGAATTGATGCAGCAAGCCGAAGAATTGATCAAAGAATATCGAACAGCACAAGGCATTTATGTCGATGAAGTGAATGATCCGAACCGCACGTCGTTGATCGGAGAAAAGCAATCTGCAATTGTAACAGATCGCGGCGATCTCACAGCAAAATTGACCAGTTTGAACCCAAATTTCGCCGCTCTTATTGTTGATCTTTTCAAAGAAGCAAATCTGAGACCAAATGATAAAATTGCCATAAATGTTACCGGCTCATATCCAGCATTGAACATTGCTGTGCTCAGTGCTGCAAAAGTCTTGGAACTCGAAGTTGTGATGATCTCTTCGGTTGGTCCTTCAATGTTTGGTGCCACCGATCCTGATTTTACCTGGCTCGATATGGAAAGATTGTTGAACGAGAATGATATTTTCCCTTATCGCAGCATTGCAGCTTCGATCGGTGGCGGTCGCGATCTCGGACGCGGATTGAATAAATTGGGACGTGATCTTATCCTGGAAAATATCGAAAAAAATAACGTTATACTGGTGCAGGAAAAAACGCTGGAAGAAAATATCGCAAAAAAAATGGAATTGTTTATGGGAGATGATCCTGAGGCTATAAATTTATATGTGAATATAGGTGGTGGGCTTTCCAGTTTGGGAATTTCTTTGAGCGGTGAATTGATCGATTCCGGATTTCATCGTTATCTTTCTTTGACCAATATCCCGCTCAAAGGAACGTTGCTACTATTTGCTGAACGTGGTGTTCCGATCATTCATCTTCTCGATGTGATCGAACTGGCAGAAAAATATAATTTGCCTTTAGCTCCAGAGCCATTACCAAAACCGGGGATCGGAAGTATGTTCGAAAAAGAAAGATACGATCTGACAATTACGATAACCGCTTTCATAATTTTACTCATTCTTATTTTGATCGTGATCTTCTTTGATAAAAAGGAATTGAAATTAGAGGATGATGAGATCAATGTTTAAAAAAATCCTTTTCCTAATATTGTTTGGATATTCAATCATTTCACAAATCGCTGCCGCTCAGATAAATTACCTTTCCCAAATCGAAGAATTTCTCATTTTCAATCGTCATAACAGCAAGATCTATCAATATCTGGAATTGAAACCCGGCAGCATCCTGAACTGTGAATTGGTCGAAATCGATACTTTGGAAGTTTACACACGCTTACTACTCGAAAACGGTAACGCTGATTATCAATATAGCTTCCAGATAAATGACGAAAAGCGAAAAATCCAAAAAACAGCAAAAGCAAGCAAAGTGAGTCGTGGAGTTAATGGTGAGAAAGTTTCAGCTTATAATAAATTTAAAACAGGGTTGCCTCCAGGAAAGAACAATCTGCGCCTTTCCAATATTTCACGCTATTCGATCCTGATAAAATTACAGGGAAAAAACATTGTCAATCCAGTCAAAAAGATCGATTATATTCGTTTCACTCCAAATTTCTATGATAAAGAAAAAATCCTCGTTATCAATGATAAGGAATATACATATTACGTTTCCAAAGCAGGAAAGATCAAACTGACTTTGCAAGGACCGATCGTTTTGAAGGTCATCAGTAGAATGATCTTTGATAGCAATTTGGTGAATAAAAAACATTACCGTTATCAAGTTTTTGATAATCGTGAATTTTTAAGTGAATACACCGAAATAGCTTACAAATCTCAGAAAGCCTGGCTCAAATATGATCAGGAGAAAATTCCTTCTACGGGAGATGTGAATATCATCAAATTAGATGAAGGTATCCACAATCTGGAATTGAAAGACAACGATAAAAATCGTGATTTGATCTTTCGCTTTTATATCAATAAATCTTCGGTAGGAATTGAAGAACAATGAAAAAATTATTTTTTTCGGTTTTATTAACAGGATCATTACTTTTTGCCTGGAATTTTTATGGAAATGTCGAATTAGAAACAACTTATGACGATAATATTCTCAACCTTTCCGATAATGATCTGCACAGATTCGAAGCTGGAGATGAAGATAAATTCAAGCTGGAAACTAGCGATGATCTCATAATTTCTCCCAAAATAAATCTTTCACTGAAGCATCACGAATTTTTCTCTCATACGCAAATTTTGCGCACAATTCTGAAATTCAATAAATATTATCAAAATGATATTAAAGATAATTTTTACTTCGCTTTTATCATTAGACAGTATCTTTCAGCAAAATTGGATATTGCTTTTTATTATTATTTTTATCCTGAAATTTTCATTAACCGATATGATAGCATGAGTGATCAATCTAATTCTTACAGAGATTTTACCTATTCTCAGAACAAATATTTTTCTAAAGTCCGTTATCGTTTTTTCGATATTTGGCAGATCAGCTATCGCCTCGATTTTGCTCAACAATATTACAACAAATATTTCACCGAGTATGATGCGGAGAAATTTGAAAATAGTTTGGAAATTGCAGCTGAATTGGCAAAATGGTTAGAACTCAAATTTGGTTATATTTTTATTGAGTCAAATTCTGCTGGCGAAAATGCCTATTTTGATCCAGCCCAGATTGAAACGGTCAAAGATGCTTCTTACGAAGGGAATTTCTATCAAATTATACTTGATCTGAAGAAGTTCATGAAAATTGGGAAAAACCCTCTTAGTGCTAAGATCGGTTTTTCTTTGGATGAAAAATTTTTCCAAACAAACAATCGAGATGATACTTATCATTTCAAGCGCAATGACCGAACTTTTCAATTTAATTTTGGATTGGAAAGAAAATTATTCACCGCTTATAAATTGAGTTTTGATTATCGCTGGGAGAAAAGGAATACCGACTCATTTTTAACTTCTGTAGAAAGAGATAAAAATTATCAGGCAAATAAATTCAGTTTATCATTACAATATAATTGGAAATAAAAAAAACTTCCGAAGCATAAACTCCGGAAGTCTTATCTTAGGAAGATTGTTTTTTAGTAAGTGAAACCAACTTGAACAGGACTTTCAAAATATCCCATCACCAATTAAGTCTAATATCGTGCATATCATCATGTTACAGATGTCAATATCTGTAATACATTTTCGCTCTAACCCGAATCGCAAAATCCGATCGCTTTTGCAATCTTGATGTGTAATTTCGAAACAGTTGTTACATTTTTATGAAACACATCCTTTGAATAAATCGTGACAACTTCCTTGATCTCGTTCAAACAACTAACCAAACTCGAAAGCGATAATCTCTCACCCGATCTAACGACATTCAACTCGACCAACTTCAACAACAAATAGGATAAAACATTTACGAAAGTCTGCACTCTGATCTTGGAATCTGTCCAATGATAAATCGGTGAATATTCCACGATATTCCCACCTTTGAAATTCCGGTAAACATCTTCTACTTTGTATTTATCGTGATAAAGCTGAATTATTTCTGCCGAATTCTTTTCCAGATCATAAGTGAATAAAATCCGCTTTCCGAAAGTTAATTGCTTTTCTTTCGCATCTTTTGTCTTGGAAAAATGAACCTTGATCTTGTCGTTCTCCTTTTCTATTTTATAAGATAAATATCGTTTCGCTCGAGATGTTTTGATCTTCAATTCCGAAAGTTTTTTGTCGATCTTTTCTGCCAAAGTCTTTTTCGCTCGTTTTGTGTGCGAGTTCACAATATCGAGAACCTGCTTCTCGACTGCTTCGATTCTCTTATTGAAACCTCTTAATTCATGATCTCTTTCTTTTTCGGAATAAGTAATTATAACTTTTGCTTTCTGCTCGAAAACAGATTTTTCCAATTCCAGAAAATTCCATTTCTCATAAGCTTGATCATAATTTTTCAAAGGGATTTTTGCCAATTGTTTGAAGCTGGAAAAACTCAAACTTCCGATCAAAGATTTGATCAGTTCGTTATTGGAAATCACTTTCATATTTTCTTGAGTATTATTGCCTTTGTCAAATATAAATGTATATCCTTCAACGGATTTCGTGATTTCCGATAAACGAGAACTTATTTTTGATAAGGCTTCAGGAAACAATTTGCTGTCGTGCATATTGCCCTGATAAAGTGCGTGAAACAAAGGAATTCCAAACTCTTTGTCGATCGCCAACAACAAACCTGATAAACGATTGCTGTTTTTCCCGTTCTTACTTTTGCCGGTTTGAGGAATGATCGTATGTTCATTATTTCCGGAAATATAATGATGAAAATTGGTCGTGTCGTAGATCACAGTATCGGTCGTGATGTTGTAAAGTTCCATCAGTTTGGGATATAAGAGCATTTCAATCTCGTTGATCTTTTGTTCGGTTAGAAAATCCTGCGCCTCGTCAAAACTCATTTTATTTTTGTAACGGGCGTTATATTTTTCCATATTTTGGTAAACCGTCTTTTGAGGAATGATCGAATCAAAAGCACTCCAGAAGCTTTGACTTGTAAGGCTTTTGGCATCGATTTCCATCTTCTCAGGCAAGATCGTTTTGCTGAACCAATCGCCGATAGTAGCTTTACTATTATGATTTCCCACTCTATTAGCAGCAGCAATAAAGAGATATTCACCGATAGATATTCCCTTGATCTTCTCATCGCAAACCGAATTAATGATCTTAATCAAATCGATATCTTCGGCTATTTTGTGCAATGCAGACACTAATCCATATTCCTTTACAATGACATTGTTGGGCTTTTCAGGATTTGTGCACTTATCGAGAATGTTTTCGGCTGTTCCAAGATATTTGTTGATCGTAACAACTTTACTTTTTCCTTTCGTTTTATTTCCTTTATAAGCCGGATCTATTTTCACTCTGTATGAATATCTATAATGATAATATGCTTTTTTCCCACTTTTTGACTTTTGCTCATATATTTTTCCTTTCATAAATTACACATAATATTTAACAGGTTTATTTGTCAAATAGTTAAACGCATTAATTTCTATATTACACATACAATTGAGATAACTGACCTATACGCAATAAGTTAAATAAGGGTGTTTTTGTGAAAAATGAAAGTCCTATTAAAGAGCGTCACATTTTGAGGGCGGGAAGCATTCAGAAATTGATTTCACGAAGAATATCTCAGCAGATTCAACATCACCTTTTTATTATTACAATAATTCAAAGCAGTATCTGCTGTAATTACTCCTTTTCGATAGAGCCGATAAAGGTCTTGTTGCATTGTGAACATACCTTTATTTTTTCCTTCTGTGAGCATTTGAAAGATCTCGGTGATATTTCCATTCCTGATCGCCGCTTGTATTGAAGAATCTACAGAAAGAATTTCTTTTGCCAGCGTTAATTTTCCGCGTTTATTAGGAACAAGTTTCTGTGAAACAACAACGCGTAAAACATCTGCCAGACGAAAGCGGACGCGTTCTTGTTCATCCGGTGGAAATTCTGCAATAATCCGGTGAATGCTATCTGCTGCTGAACTTGTGTGTAGTGTCGTGAATACTTTATGTCCGCTGTCCGTAACTTCCAGAACTGTGCTGATCGTGGGAGCATCACGCATTTCGCCGACAATAATGATATCAGGATCCTGACGCAAAGCTTCAATCGTTCCATGACGAAAGCTGAGCACGTCGCTTCCGACTTCACGATGGCTGATGATACATTTTTTTGACTGATGAATATATTCGATCGGATTTCCGATAATGATGATCTCGGCATTATTCTTAGCATTATTCATATCAATAATGGAATCCAACGTGGAGCTTTTTCCAGAACCGGTGATGCCAGTGATCAAAAAAAGTCCTGATTTTTCATATTCCAGGTCCAATCTTTTAACGATCAATTTGGGGATTTCCAATTCAGCGATCTTGAAAAGTTCCTGTTTAATAATGCGTAAATTGATCGCCAGAAAATCTCTTTCAAAATAGATATTTCCGCGAAAACGAAATTCTCTTTTTGACGCGTCAAGAGGCATTGACAGGGCAAAGTCGATCGACTTATTTTGGAAGAGTAGCTCTTTCTGATGCTCGGTCAAAATGCACAAGGCCATCGCAGTCACTTCTTCTTCCGTGTATGATGGCATTTCTGAATCTGGCTTTTTCTCACCAAAAACTCGAAACCAGACTTGACGATTCGCACGGGGGCCGCCCAGATCGATATCAGAAGCTTCCAAATTGATCATTCGCACCAGAAGTTTTTTCAAATGAAGATAGGTTTCTTTTTTGCAATGGGGTTCGGAATCCACAAATTTTTTGATTTGCTCGATACGATTCATCCCTTTCAAAACGTAATCTGGAATTGAATCTATCAAATTTTGAGTGAACGTCAAACTCATCTTTCGCTCCTTGAATTAAGGAAGAATTCTCGTTCCCCTGCCTTTTTTCACACCTGGTGAGCTATTATAAACTTCAATGACATTATAGATCACAGCAATAAATTCTTTGGAAAATTCACCGTGAAAATAACTGTGCACCAAATTTATGTATTTGATCACATCTTTTTCATAATCTGTCAAATCTGGATTTTCTGGATGCAAAAGATAGGCGATGGTTTTCAATTTGAAAGTGGGAATTGCCATGAAAACGAGAACAGAAGTAGGATCGGTCATTTGATTGAGAAAAGTCTGTGTGCCGCGTTCTGGTGTGGAATACAATTCCAGCGAAACTTGTTTGTTCAGATCGAAAAGCGAATCAGCATTCTCATACATATCGATCAGGATCTGCAATTTTTTTGGATAAGGATCAGCGATCGTTTCTTCCAAATTCTGGATAACGTCTTTGATATGTTCTCTTTTGGGAAGAAATCCGCAACCTTTGATCGCATTATTGACGCGGAATTGCGAATCTTTTCGTTGATATCCATAAGTTGCGATAATGCCATTATGCGGTCCTTCCAGATTCGGCATCGTGCCCTGTTTAATATCTTCGATCGATTGAATGCGAGCGCCAATATTCCATTCCATAAAATTTTCAGGAAATTGCGTTAATTGAAATTCTTGCCACTTTCCATCCACTTTTGCTCTGATCACCTCCTGTTCAAGTTCGGAGGCATCAACGACTTTTTGCACAAAATAATTTTCATTCCAAAGATTTTCACCAAAATCTCCACCTGGCATTTCAGATTGTTGACAAGCAGAAATTGAGATCATGACTACTGCCGAAAAGAATATTAATTTTTTCATAAATAAACTCCTTTATAGATATTTTTTCATTTCTCTGCCGATTACTCCAGCTTGCAGTTCAATGTATTTTTTCACAGGGCTGGATGAAATTTTTGGGAAAAGCACTTCTTCCACCTGGAAAAAGCCAACAGAAGCCCGCATTTCCACAATGATCTTGATCGGACGCCGCTCACCTTTCGTGATCGTGACTTTTTCAATCGAGCTGGAAGAATATTTATGAATGTCGCCGACCTGTGGTTTGTCCGAAAGCAAAGTTGTGATACGCGCTCTGCCTTGTTCCATGTCGCAGCCATCACCGATGAGGACGAGTCCTGCTTCCAGAGAGTTGATCGTCTGCGTCGCCATATGTCCGAAAATGCACTCGATGATATGTGAACGCATCATGATCTGTTTTTTCATTTTTTTGGGATAGAATTTTTTCAGGATGCGATCAATGATCGGAATTGCCAAGGTTACGCTCATAAATTCATGATTATCACGCGTGATCGTCATTCCGATGTCGTGTAAAAGTCCCGCGATCAGAACGACAATCTTGCTATCTTCGATATTTCCGACTCTTTCTTTGACCAGATTTAATTCAATATTTGCTTCTTGCAATAATTCAAACATTAAAAGCGCATTCAAGGCGGCTTTGCGCATATGCACCGGCCCATGATCGTTGAAACCGAGTCGCTTGATAGAAATGATATTTGCATAATCCTGTAAAATTTGTATTTCTTCATCAGCAAAAATATATTCTGTGATCTGCAATGCATTTCCAGAAAGTCTTTGCAGGATTTTATCTTCAAATTTTCTTTGAATTGCCGATTTTTTCATCTATGTGACCTCCGAAGTATGAAATTCTATTGGTTCACGGGAATTAAATTTGTCATATTTAATCAATCTTTTTTTTAAAAATCTCTTGTCAGGAATATGTTCACGATGCGCTGAGCGGTTTTTCCATCCCAGAATTTTGGGATCTTACCTTTTTTTATATTACCGAGTAAGATTTGATCTGCTGCTCGGATGATGTCGGCTGTTCGCAATTTTACCAGCTGATTTGTTCCTTCCCAGATCGTGATCGGACGTTCGGTCTGAGGTCTCAGTGTCAAACAGGGCACGCCAAAATATGTTGATTCTTCTTGAATTCCACCCGAATCAGTCAAAATGAATTTTGCTTCCATCTGTAATTTGAGAAAATCAAAGTATCCGACGGGCTCGATTAAAAATAGGTTTTGCATATCATCAACCATTTTTTGAAGTTCGAAATTCTTGATCTGTTTGGCTGTGCGCGGATGGATCGGAAAAACGAGTTTGATCTTTTTGGAAATTTTCTGGAATGCTTTCAGGATCGTGAGTAATCCTTTTTCATTATCCACGTTGGAAGGACGATGCAGAGTTATCAAAGCAAAATTTTTTTCAATACCGGATATTTCTAAAATTTTGGAATTTCTCGCTTCTTGCTGATGATTGATCAGCGAATCGATCATAATATTTCCCACGAAAAAGATCTTTTCTTCAGGAATTCCTTCTTTAATGAGATTTTCATCACCATCGATCGATGGCGTGAGTAGATAATCAGAAATGGCATCAGTCAGAATGCGATTGATCTCTTCGGGCATGTTACGGTTGTTGCTACGCAAGCCAGCTTCCAGATGCGCAACTGGAATATGTAGTTTCACCGCATCGATAGCGCAAGCAGCCGTGCTATTGACGTCTCCCGCCACGATCACGAGATCAGGTTTATTTTCCAGGATCACTTTTTCATATCTTTCCATGATCTTGGCTGTTTGTTTTCCATGCGTGCCAGAGCCAACTTCCAGATATTCATCAGGTTGCGGCATTTTGAGATCATCAAAGAAAAATTTGCTCATACGTTCGTCATAATGTTGTCCAGTGTGGATCAATTTCACTTCAAATTGACCAGGATATTTTGCGAATTCTTTGTATAGCGGCGCCATTTTCATAAAATTCGGTCGCGCTCCAACGATCAAATGGATCTTTCTCATATTTTTTCCTTTCATATTTTTTTTCAGGCGATGATGCCACCGCCCAGTAATTTTTTGCTTTGATAGAAGACAGCTGATTGTCCGGGAGTTATTGCTCTTGTTTTTTCTGCCAATTTTACGAAGAAGCCATTTTCTTTTTTCTCCAGAGTGGTGAGAGGCACTGGCGGGCTATTATAGCGGACTTTCACAGAAATTTCAGAAAGATCGCTCGGTTTTTTACCGGAAATCCAATTTGTGTTTTTGATGAAGAATTTTTCTTGGAAAAGATCAGCCAGTTCGTCTGTTACGATAAGTCGATTATTTTGGATATCGATTTGCAAAACATACAGCGGTTTTTTCCATGAAGCGCGCAGCCCCTTTCTTTGTCCGATCGTGTAAAGAGGTAATCCGTAATGCTTTCCGATCACTTTTCCATCTTTAAAAACAATTTTTCCTGGCTGGAAATCAAAGTGTTCCAAAAGATATTTTTTGTAATGTCCTTTGATAAAACAAATTTCCTGACTTTCCTTTTTATCATGGATGGGAAGTTGAAATTTTTTTGCCAGTTCTCTGATCTCTTTTTTTTCAAATTCTGCTAGCGGGAAAAGCGTTTTTGCCAGCTGTTTTTGCTGCAATCTCCAAAGCATATAAGATTGATCTTTGTGTGTGTCTTTGCCGCAGAAAATTGCAAAATGATCATTTTCTTTATCTAATTTGATGTAATGTCCAGTTGCCATTTTTTCAGCTCCCATCGCAATTGTTTGTTTCAAAAAAACACCGAATTTAATAGTCGGATTACAAATCGTGCAGGGATTGGGCGTGTGTCCATTTTTATATTCTTCCAGAAAATTTTGCACAACGATCTTCTTGAAATCTTTTTTCACATCGATCGTGTAATGTGGAATTTCGAGATGACGGCATACTGATCTGGCGTCTTCAATGTCAGCTTCGATACCTTCATGAGGCTTATATCCAGCTTTTTCTGCATCATAATGATGCATTGTGACGCCAAAAACATCGTGTCCTTTTTCTTTTAAAATGGCAGCTGTAACAGAGCTGTCAACGCCGCCACTCATCGCAATTGCTATTTTCATAATTCATTCTTTTTTTGGGAAAATTTACTCTATTTTAGAAAAGCCTTTTATGTGTCAATTCAGAATTTTGTAGAATATAAGGTGGGCAGTTATTTGACGTGTAAATTCTGCATAATTATAGCTATTATCATATAGAGCAAATTTATCTAAAAAAAAAGAATAGATACACAGAGCTTTTTGTTGGGCAGCAGATCAAAAAAAATCTTCACAACTGCTGATTCAATAATAGCCAATAAAAACCGATTTCTCTTACTGCTTCCACGAATTTATCAAAATTCACCGGTTTCACAATATAGCTGTTCACACCAAGTTGATAGGATTCAATAATATCACGTTCCTCTTTAGAAGAGGTGAGCACGATGACTGGTATCATCTTTTTATCTAGGTCTGTTTTCAGAGTGCGTAATACTTCTAACCCACCCACTTTGGGTAATTTCAGGTCCAGCAGAATTATTTTTGGTCGATTATTGATCCCAGGGCTGTCATATTTTCCTCGAGCATAGAGATAATCCAATGCATCTTCGCCATCGTTTACAACTAGTATGTTATTGGTAATATTGTTCTTTTTGAAGGCTCGTAATGCCATTTCAACATCGTTTGGATTATCTTCTACCAATAAAATTTCGACTTCACCTTTGCTTTGTTTCATAATAAATTCCTTATGTTAATTAGATTTTTTTCTTTCCGGGGTTAAAACCCCGATTTTTTTATACTCTTTTTATCCCCGAGCTGAAGCACGGGGCAATTCAAAGAATTCTGAATCCTGAACTGTGCAGCTAAAATTTTGATGAGTGCAGATATCACCGGGCAATTCAAAGAATTCTGAATTCTGAACTATCATTTCCCATTTCTATTTCTCATTTTATCTTCTTAAAATTTCCTGCGTTTCTTTTCAAACCTCTGAATTGCGAGATTTTGAATTGCCGAGATTTTGAATGAGATTTATCTCGAATTGCCACGAGATTTATCTCGTGGATCAAAATCACCCGAACCCAAGTTGGGTTTTAACCCTTCATTTTTCATCAATCCGGATCCATATTTCTTTATAAAGAGATCATATTCTTCAGCAAAGGTTTTTATTCTATGATGCGCTTCTTGATTTTTGATATAATTCCTAACCTTATCTACTGCTGAATGACTGACCGAAGCAGCCAAGTATTCTTCCTGCCAGCTAAACTTGAATTTGGAAAATTTATTCTGATTGATCCAATGTGAAGATTCTCCTTTGAGATCATGAACTATTTTCGCTATCGATTGCGTTTGATTCAAAGAAATCAACAAATGAACATGATCTTTATAACCATTAATGAAATCCAAATAAATGCCTTTTTCTTCTGCATTTTCCCGGATATGAGAAAAAATCTGTGGGCGAAGTTTCGCTGTTAACAACGGTTGCCGGTTTTTTGTCGACCAGATCAGATGAATCCAGATTCTGATAAATGGCAACTTGTCCTCCTTCCGGGGTTAAAACCCCGTTTTTTTATACTCTTTTTATCCCCGAGCTGAAGCGCTATTCAAAAGAATTCTGATCTTTCACTTCTCAATTCGTAGCAGTGAAAAATAGAATTTCGCTCCTTTACCGATATTTCCCTTTGCCCACACTTTGCCCCCATGACGTTGAATAATGCGTTTCACAATAGCCAATCCTACTCCGGTTCCTGGAAATTCATTTTCACTGTGTAATCGCTGAAAAACGCCGAATAATTTGTCCATATATATATTATTGAAACCAACTCCGTAATCTTTGATGCTGAAAACGACGAAATCATCTTCTTCCAGCGCGGAGATCACGATTTGTTTTACTTCAGATTTGGAACTGTATTTGAGGGCATTACTTATCAGATTTTGCCAAACTTGTTTGATAAGTGTGTTATCGCAGATAGCCGGCGGCATCTCTGCGATACTGATCTGAAAAGCTTTTTTCTCCTCTTCGCTGGCTATCTCGTGATATATTGACTTCGCAATTTCTTTCATATCAACCTGCGTCAGATTCATATTGGCGCGGGAAATGCGAGACAGACTGAGCAAATCGGTTATCAGTTTATCCATTTTTAATGCATTAGCGCGAATAACATCGATGTATCTTTTTCCTTCTTCACCCAGTTTAGTGGCATAATCTTCCAGCAAGAACTTGCTGAAACCGTCCACCGCACGCAGCGGTGCTCGCAGATCGTGTGATACAGAATAGGTGAAAGCTTCCAGTTCCTGATTGGAGATCAGCAGTTTCTGGCGTTCTTCTTTCAATTCGCCAGTAAGAGAATTCAGGTCTTCCACCATGTAGAGCATGGCTTTTTCGCTTTTGTCCAGCTTTTGCACTTTCTCTTCAAGTTCGGCGGTGCGCCTTGCCACGAGTTCCTCCAGATCATCTTTCAATTTCTGTAACTCTTCCACAGCCTGTTTGCGTTTTGTAATATCGAGAAAGCTGCCTTCGATCCTGACTGGCTGGCCGCTTTTAGCTTTTACAAGACGGGAATTCACCATCACCACGATCCTGGTTCCATCCGTTTTTTGGGCATTGACTTCATAATTTTTGATAACTCCATGTTCCAGAAGTTCCTGCACATAGATTTTTCGATCGGCCGGATCCTGCCAGAAATCGGGTAGATTTGAACCGGTATGATCTTTATCGGGATCAAGATCGAAGATTTTAACGAATTCGAGATTATAATCCAGCAATCTGCCATCCAGTGTCACGCTGTAAAAACCTTCCATCAGATTGACGACCATGCTGCGATATTTCTGTTCGCTGGCCTGCAATGCTTTCAGAGTTCTTTTATGTTCGTCAATTTCTTTGTTCAAGCCTTCTGTTTGACGTTTGACTTCCTTGCGCAACAAAATGATGGCACCGACAGCGATTATGATAATAAAAGGAATGAGAATAATCAGGAGATAACGCAACACGTCTTTGAAAGCAATATGTTCCTTCAGAGTGTGACCAAACCAGTTATTGCGGATTTGTTCAAATGTGTCGTCAGCAATAATTATAGAAAGTCCTTCGTTCAGGCGGGAAATCAATTGCGCGTTGCCTTTTTGCACTGCAAAGCAGAAATCCTGACGGAATTGGGGAATATGAAAATCCAGAGCTTCTACATTTTTGATCTTCAATTCTTCCAGAAGATTCAAACCCATGATGCGCTGTGTGATAATCGCATCGTGATGTCCGTTTGCCAGCGCTATGAAGGCTTCTTCGAACGTTTTCGTGGTGACGATCTCATCGGAGATCTTCTCCCTGCGCACAAATTCTTCGGCATTATCGCCTTCCATCACGACTATGCTTTTGTGTTTGAGATCGGCAAGTGAATGGATATCTTTGGTGCCTTTGCGCACGAATACGGCGCCGTGCAAAGAAATGTAAGGCATGGTGAAATGGTAGAATTCTTCCCGTTCGGGAGTTCTGCCCACCAGCGGCAGCGCATCGATCCTGCCTTTTGCCAGGTCTTGTTTGATCCTGCTCCAGATGCCGATCTTGATTTTAACATCTAAATCTACAGCCGCTGCTGCTGCTTTAAACAAATCGATGGAAAAGCCGGCTGCTTCACCGGTTTCGTTTACAAAACAATAGGGCGGATAATCTGGTTCGGAAGCGATGTGGATGGTGTCGGATAGGGTGAATTCGGTTTTCTGGGATTCTATCTCACTCGCAGATAATACAGTTAAAGATAAGATCAAGAACAGGATAATTAAAATTTTAAAACAACTCAGATTCATATTTCCTTCTTTCTTTTTAACCGCAGATGAATGCGAATATTGTGATTAATTTTTTTCCCATCTTCTAAGCTTCTCATCTCTCATTTTCACCAATTTTGGGGTTAAAACCCCCAATTTTTTCAATCTTTCAACCCACGAGTTGAAACTCGTGGCTATTCTATTCAGAATATTCTGATCTCTGACCTCTGACCACTCATCTCTATCCTTCGATAATCGGCAAAAGCCGAACTCAGGATGACATTTTATATTTACAATCATATCTTCCAACCTACTCTGCTTCTTTGCTTCACATCTTCCAATCTTCCAACTTCTCATCTTCTCCAAGTCTCGTCTCTCATCTCTCATCTCTCATCTTTTTCCTCTTTCAGCCTGGCAATTTCATCTTTCAGTTCCTTGATGCGGAATTCGCGATTTACGGTGGCATCATGATAGCGTTCGAGTTCTTCGATTCTTTCCTGAAGTTCCCTGGTTTTTTCGGCCACCTGAATTTCCAGATCATCTTTCATACGTCGCAATTCTGTCTCTGCCTGTTTACGTTCTACTATATTTGCAATATACTGAGCCGAAAACTGAATTCGTTTTTTTGCATAATCTATAATGTATTGAGGACGCGTCTGATATTCCTGCCCTTCTTTTCGTAATTTTTCGATCGGAATCTGATAGAGCTCGGACAATTTCTGAAGTTCGACATCAGATTCAGGCGGATCGGTGTAACCGAAATTGATAGCACCGATCACCTGCCCACCGGCACGGATAGGAACAGCATAAAGACGAATGCCGCCATTACATTCCACGTCGGCAGGTTTGCCGCTCTCAATAGCCTGCAACGAGGCATCCCGCCAGCAGGATTCGTGACACAGCCATTTACCGCAATTCAAGGCTTGCTGATTGTCATCAGTTTCACATAGCTTACGCGATGCCGTATCCATCATCCTGCACCAGCCGGAAGAAAACAAACCCAAAGCATAATCACCGTTTATTTCATAGATGGCAGACGAGGTCTCCAGCAGATCAAGATACTCCGAAGCAATCTGTGTTAACTGGTCTTTCCCGACTGAGGAGAGAATCAACCCGTTTTTGTTAAGCTCACTCAGGTCGCCATATTCCGGCGTAAAATCGTCGTCCTTTGTCTTTTTTTCTGATAACATCCATTCGATCTGCTGTAAGGCTGCCATGGATTTCTTGCGTTCGGTGATATCTCTGACCCATTCCACAAAAAGCTCTACTGAACCATCCTGATTTATAATTGGTATGACACGCAGATCTTTCCATGAACCATCAGGCATTTCCAGTTCTTTTTGATAAGCTTGTTTAGTTTGTAAAACTGTTCTTGCCTGACAATCGGGACATATATCATCAAAGCCCCTGTAAGTTTCGTAACACTTGGTATTCAAAACCCTTTTATCTTCTTGAACTGCTCCGAAACCGTTCCAATTGCTATAAACAATATTCATATCAGTATCATGAATGGAAATCATGTCCGGTACTAAAGACAACATTTTCTGAAATCGCTCTTCAGTTTCACGCAGAGCATCATCTGCTTGTTTGCTCTCGTTAATATCCTGAAAGGAGCCTTCCACGCGTTTGATCTCACCTTTTTCATTTTTTACAGCTCTACCGGTGGCGCGCACCCAGAGGCGCTTGCCAGTTTTGGTGATGATCTCCATCACCTCATCATAGGGAATGCCTTTTTCGGCGCAAGCGGAGAAAACATCCGTGATCTTTTCCCGCCACTCGGGTGCATAGAAATTTATGCCTTCTTCCACTTTTGGCGCAAATCCGTGCGGCATTTCGTGAATATCCGCCACCGCATCCGACCAGGTGTAGATATTGTTTTGCAGATCGACGCTCCAGCCGCCGAAACGGGCAGTCTCGCCGGCAATCTGCAGAAGAGACAGATGGGATTTCAATTCTGCCTCTGCCAGTTTGCGCTCGGTGATGTCTCGCATCGTATCCATAATAAAGTGGGGTTTGCCTTTATCATTCATAATAAGTTTGAAATTACATTCAACTGGCAATAGAGATCCGTCATTTCTAATAACCTTCGTTTCGATATTAGCGAGAAAGCCTTTTTTTAGCAATTCTTTAAAAAGTTCAGAAAATTTTTGCTGTTCACTTTTTCTTAGCAAATCGTAAGCATTTGTGCCGATCAGTTGAGTTGTGGATTTATAACCCAGCATTTCGACCTTTCTTTGGTTCACGAAAAGGATCTTGCCCTGTAGGTCATGCAAGCAAATACCATCATTAGATGATTCGATAAGATCAGAGAACTTTATCTCATATGCCAGCAAAGCTTCTTTAGTTTTCATCGATACATCATCTGTGCTCTGCAGATCTTTTGTTGCATTCCGATCTGTATCATGTTGCCTTTGTAACTCATCAATTGTTTTTGCTTGTTTCTCCAGTTTTTTTCTTGTTTTTCTGTTGGCTAATACTTTTTTTATGGCAAAGGGTAGAAGACGGAAGTTCTTTTTGATTAAACAATCATCTGCTCCTGCTTCCAAGTAGGAGATTAGCAATTCTTCGTCCATAACACCAGTGAGTATTATGAATGGCTTGTTTTTGTAATTTGTTCTGGTTATTTTTAAAGCGTTCAAGCCGTCAAAATCTGACATTGAATGGTCGGAAATAATGATGTCGGGTCTAAATTCAGTCAAAGTTTTCGTGAAATCTTCTGCGTTATTGACCACCTGGTGGCAGAAACCGATATAGTGTTTGGAAATTTCGCGAGCTACAATTTCTACATCGTTGGGTGAATCATCTACAAAAAGAATTTTTAATTTATTCATAATCACCTCGATTTATCTTCTTACTATTCTCGCCAATTTTAACCAGAAATGAATCATTGTTTTCTGAATAATATTGCTACTATTATTTTTTTAAAAAATAGCAGAAAGTAAAGATATTTTGGTTCTTTTGGTAAGCATATCTATAGTAAAAATGATATAAAGAACTGAAGCGTAGCTGTCAATAGAAAAATGGTTATTCAGTTCATACCGAAAATTTTATATTTGCGAAAAAAATTCTCATGACAAAAGTCAGTGAACTACAACGAATGAATTTCCATAATGATGTTCTTTCTGTTCTTGTTTTATTTCAACATCAGCATTTTCTTTGTCTTATGATGATCTCCAATCTTCAATCGATAGTAATAGACGCCGCTGGAAACCGTTTTGCCGTTTTTATCTTTGCCGTTCCAGATTATAGAGTGCATCATCTGCGATGATAAAGCATCGACACAATCGATGCATTCCAAAGTGCGGATATTTTGTCCTTTGATATTAAATATCTCGATCTCGACTTTGTCCTTGCTTTTTGTGGTTAGACAAAAATTGATCTTTGTGGAAGGATTGAAAGGATTGGGATAGTTCGACAAATGTATTGAATTTTTTAAAATATTATTTTCATCAGAGTAAGTTGTATTAACCTGAATTTTAGACAAAAATGATTCGTAATTATCAATTCCTTGAGCTGTTAGAATAGTTGTCCCGATGATTGTGTGATTCCAGAATTTTCCAGTAAACACAAAATTATTATCATTGTCTATTGCTAATTTGTTGATCATCTCGTCATTTTCAGCTCCAATATTTATCGCCCAGTTATATTGATCATCACCATTATGACTGGCAATGAACATATCTAACATACCATTATGAAATAATGTGATATCTCCAAAGGCAACTTCTCCCTGAAAATATCCGGTCAATAGAAGTTGATCGTTCGAATCAAATTTAACATCTCTGCCCTGATCATTACCAGTATCACCCATTCCATCAACCCAGTTCAGATTTCCTGCACTATCGTATTTTGCCAGAAAAATATCAGAAGAACCGTTGCTAATGATTTGTTCATTTCCAAAATTTGCTGTTGCTTCAAAATAGCCTGTCAAATAGACATTGTTAAAATCATCACAACAAACACTCCAGCCTTGATCAAACTGCATTCCACCAGCGCTTGTCACCCAAATTGGATCGCCATCATTATCATATTTTGCCAGAAAAATATCTGTTTCTCCATTGCTACTGATTATTATTGGATCAAATGTAGCTGTGCCAATAAAAGAACCTGTCAGATAAATATTATCCTGATTATCAATAGTAAGATTTCTTCCACGATCAAAGCTGGAACCACCTGCACCTTTTGCCCACAATATTTCTCCCGAGGAATTATATTTCGCAATAAAGACATCCCAGCTTCCGTTACCAATTACCGAAATGTCATCGAATGTGGCAATCCCAAAAAAACGGCCAGTGAAAATGATATTCTGCTCCGAATCGACTTCCACACCATAACCAGCATCAAAACCGTTGCCGCCTGCCTGCTTTACCCAGACAAGGTTTCCAGCCCCATCAAATTTTGCCAGGAAAGCATCGCGCACACCTGAACTGGTCAACACAATATTATCATCAAAATAAACTTCTCCTGAAAATTCACCGGATAGAATTATATTGTTATCGTTATCAATGGCAATTCCCGAAGCCTTATCGATGCTGCTACCACCAATTCCTTTTACCCAAATCAGGCTGCCATTTTCATTGAATTTTGCGAGATAGATGTCATCATCACCATTACCGATCAGGTTTGTTGATCCGATAGTCATTGATTCTTCGAACCAGCCGGCTGCATAATAATTGTTGAAACTATCGACTGCTACACAACTTCCCTCGTCGTCAAATTCTCCTCCGATCTGCTGCGACCAGACATAATCGATTTCCTGACAGTAAATGAAACTGATAACAATAAAAAATATAAACAGCGATCCTATCTTTCTCATTTTGATCATTCTCCTTGATAAGTTTTGAAATGCAGAACTCATGAATGCTTTTTGAAAATTGATAACTGCTTTAGAAGTCAAGAGTTTTATATAGAATGTAAAAAAAATGGGATCAGCCAGACAAGCAACTGATCCCAGTTTAGGAGTTAGAAATTATCTTTTTATTCCATACATTTCTTCGTAAGCTTTGCGAATTTTTTCTTTCAGTTCTTCATCAATGTCAATTTCTTGTTTGTTACAATTTCCACGAGTAGTTTCTTCCACAAAAGCTGTTACACGATAGAATTGTTTATCTTCGGTGAAGGTATCATGCCAATATAAACGATCTTCTATCTGCGAAAAAGAACCTGTCGTCACTTCCGTAAAAATTCCTTCAGGCGAATCGGAACAATAAACTTTGTAGGAAGAAGCTGCCATGATCTCTCTCCAGCTAATTTCGACATCACTTCCCACCAGCTCGAGTCGGACATCTTGAGGAACGATTGAGGAACAAACTGCGATTTGATCTGGAGCAAAGGTGGTTCCATCATAAACGATGAAGAGAATATTCTCGCAGCCCAGATAATCATCCTGCGCCGAGAAAGAATAGAGCAGGGAATCATTAGAAACAATTATGTTCGAGTTTCCCATATATTGGATGAAAAGGTCGTCTCCGTCATATTCGTTCAAATATTGATCGAAGTCAAGCTGTCGCATTTCTCCTGGTCCAAAGATGAGTGATTGGGGCAGATCAAATTCTGGTGGATCGTCAACGGGTATGCATTGGACCATAACAGAATCAGAAATGCTTTCACGATCTCCGCGAGCCGAGCGGGATGCATCATCAGAAACTGAAATAAAGATCATTTCGTTTCCATTCCAATGCTGAGTATTAGAAGAAATAGTTATAAACAAATCAGAAATTTCCACGCTGATATGTTCGCTTCCAGACGAAGAGAGAGCAAGTTCGGAAAGGTCATTATCAACATCATTGATATAATTTGTTAGGTCAAATAATTGCGATTGATCTTCTTCAAAAGAAAATTCTGATGGCAATTCGATAGTTGGCGGATCGTTTACTGGATTGAAAATAACGATGACGTCATCATAAGAAATTCCTCTGTCCTGATTATCGTCGATGCTGAATTCGATCGTTTCCATTCCATACCAGTTTTCTGCTGCAGAAAAGGTAACTTGAAGTCCATCTATTTGAATATTGATCGTATCACTTTCCGTGCAGGTAAGAGTTAATTCGGTTAACGCTTGTTCGGGATCAGAAACAAAATTGCTGAAATCCACAATTTTCACAGAATCTTCATAAGTTGTGATCGAAGCTGGTAAAAGAATTTGTGGGGCATCATTTACCGGATTGACCGTTATCGAAACTGTTGTCGATATGGTATCGCCATAAATATTTTCTGCTGTAACCGTGAACGACTCATCGCTTCCAAACCAGTTTGTGATGAAATTCAAGACTAATTGGTTTTCGCTGTCGACCGAGATCAAAATGCTATCATTCGATGCGTTAAAATAATAGCTCAAGGGAGTTTCATCCACATTCTGGAAAATGCTGTCCATTTCAGCTGCCACATAATTGCTTTCATCTTCAGCCACGTTCACGGCGTTAATCGTGCCAATCTGCTGAATTGTGCTGCCAAAGCCGACCACAGCAGAATTATTCAAAGTATTGAATTCTTCCGGACTGGCGTTGACTATCTCAGCAAAGATGGTTCCGAAAGGAACAGCGGTGAACCATTGCAAAGAGACATAGGCAGAATCTTGTGGAGCAACAGAGAAATTCGATGAATTGATCAGTGTTGTATCAGCATTGATCACATAATTCCAGTTCACATTTCCGTTTGCTTCTGCGCCGCCTGTATTTTTGACAAAAGCAGAAATCGTGATCAGATCACCTTGTTCTGGTTCTTCATCGGACAGGATAATGCCAGCATCAGTAAAGGCAAGATCGGGAGCTTCGCCCACGATGATATTTCTGACAGCTTCATTATTGGTTTCATCAAATTCTGGCAATAGATCATTGTAATCGGCTTCCACGCAAATTGTATGTGTTCCGATCTCAGCAGAAGAATAGAGCTGATTGCTTACAACCGTTGTATCTTCCAGAGCAGGCAGTGATTCGATATAGATCGAATCATCCAGCACAACATCATCGACCAGAATTCTCACCCAGAAAGGATCAGTATCAATATTTCCCTGATTGAAAATTGAAGCAAAGATCGCAATCTCTTCGTTCGGATCAGGATTCAATTCTTCGGGAGCAATATATTGAGAAAGAACTTCCAGATCGGGGCTTTCTTCGTAAACGTGAATATAGAGGTCAACATAATTATTTGTCTCATCGATCTCATTGAAAATTTCAGAACCATCAGCTTGTTTATCGGCAAAGATCCTCACGGTGAAATTTCCGAGTGAGTCAAATTGCATGAAAATATTGGATTGAATAAACACGCCGTTATTTATCAGAGGAACAAAATCCATTTCCAATAATTGATCTTCGATCCAGTAGGAAATTGGCACATTTTCTGCTGCAAAAGTTCCATGATTGTAAATTCTTGATTTCAATTCGACAACAGTTCCCATCTGAATGTTCAAAGGATTTGAACTGCTATTGCCTGGATATATTGCATTTTTCCTTGCTTGCAGATCAATACCAATTTCTTTTTCAGTTTCATTGTTATATTCATTCAATTCAGGGATAACGTCTGCTTCGTCAATCACGGCTTCGATCGTGTGCGGATCAGCATCAAAAATCCAGGCATCAGAATTGATGATCTGATTGTCGCCAGCTGCTAATGAAGATATTGGAATATTGCTTCCAATCTGCACATCATCAAGGCGGAAGACAACCTCAAAATTTTCAGCGTCATTACTGCCAATATTAGAAATTGTTGCCGAAAAATTGATCGCATCTCCCACATCTGGATTTGTATTTGAAACATTGATCGCTGAAATTGTGAGTTCAGCTGTCGGCGCTTCTACATCTATAGCTTCATAGATAATTTGATTCGTTTCATCGGATTCATCAACAAGATCATCAGGATCGACCACGAGCTTGATCTGATGCAGACCTGCAGCTGTGAAAGTATGATCGAAATAGATATTCTGCGTTGCATTGTTATTGATTGGTTCCAGATTTACAATTCCCAAAAGAGATTCGGATCTGCCTTCTGCAGAAAATACATCATAAATTTCCACAGTTGTAGCATCAGAAGCGATATAATTCAGATTCTGGATAATTCCTGTGATCGTTATTTCCTGATCTGTCAGCGGTGAATTATCATCAAAGAGAATATCGACTGGAGTAAGATCAGCATATTCAGGATAGATATAACGCGAAAGCGAAGCTGAATTATTATATTCAATATATTCAGAGACTGTATCAAATGGATCAACAATTACTGAAACATTATGATTTCCCACAGTTGTCCAGGTCTGATAAAAGGAATAACTCTCACTTTCATCAACTGATAGAAAATCTATAAAGATCGAATCGGAAAGAACATTATCCAAATATAGATAGAGCTTCACATTCTCTGCCGGCAGGTCTCCGATATTTGAAAAACTTCCTGATATTTCCATCATATTATTGATGACGGGATTGCCTGACAAACTGCAGCTATTGATCTTTAGATCTGCCAGATCATCTTGTTGTGGGGGATAACCCGAAGGAGGGGGAGAAACTACCGAGAAATTATGAACAGACGTTTGCGTGGTGAAGGTAAAATCCGTAACTTCGGCTGATGCTGTGTAAGAACCAAGATTTTGTGGTGCTGCAAAATAAATGCTGTAATTTCCGCTGGCATTTGTGTAACCTGTATATGTCCATGTTTGTCCATTTCCTGAAATCGTCAGTTCGACTTGTGCACCAGAAACCACAGAATTTCGCAAGCGAGTTTCCACATATTCTGCGTTTCCATAAAAACGCAAAGTTCCACCCGAATAAGCAGAAGATGAATTCAGATAGGAAGTGGCTGCGATCGCTCCTGGAACGGAATAATTTCCAACAACGATCGGACGGATCGCAAAATTATTCAATTCATTGACTTCCGCTATCACATTGTCTTCATCAATAACCACCTTGATTGGATAGTATTCTGGAGCTGTGAAAATATGTTCAATTGATATACTCGTCTGACTTTGTGCTCCGAGATAACCGATAGTAGTTTCTTCCAGCAAAATATCTTCTTCATAAATTCGGATCAGGATAGAATCTGCCGGATAATCCGAATTGTTATGGATTACAGCATTGATAACTACTTCATCACCCACATCCGGATTGCTCTCGGAAAAAGTGATGTCATTGGCATAAATAGAAAGATCAAGATAATCATCAGTTACATCTGGTCCAGATTTATAATTTGTGCCTTCTCCAATTGCTGGATTTCCCAATACATCATAAGCTGTAAAGGCGTAACCCAGATCAGCATCTTCTGGCAATTGCGTGATGAATGAATACTCTTTACCATCATCATAGCTGGTATCGGTAGGATCAATTTCAGTAAGTGGCATCATGAATTCATCAGGTTCAAGGAAATCATGGTCCCCATTTTTATCAATTCCCACTTGTGGAAAACCTGTCATTGGCGCATCATTATCGGCATCCGTATAGGTTATGCGATATTCAAAATAAGTTCCCGGTGCTCCGATTTCCGGCTCTACTCCAGTTGTTCCATCAAATCTTGTTTCCACTACATAACTAAGAACCGGTGCTGCCGATTGATAAAAGCCATTTCCGCTGACATTCAATTCTTGCGTGCCGGCTTCGGATGTGTAGCTGATCACTCCGTTATAAGAAAGAATTTCTTCTGGATCGAAGCTGACAGTTATGTTTTGGCTATCACCTACTTCCAATAAAAAGGATGTTTCCGAAACATCAAAATGGCTATCCGACACATTACAATCACTTACAATTAGGTCAACATTGCCTGTATTGCTAATAGTAATGTTGGTAGAAGTTCCACTATCAATATCTGTTTGCCCGAAATCATGCGATGTCCAATTGAAGCTCCAGGCTGGTGTGGGAGCAACTCCCGTTCCCGTTAGATCAACATAGAAGGTATCGATATCGGTTGCAATTATGAGCTGCTCATCATAGAATAAAGTTGCTGTTGGCTGGAAAGTAACCGGGAAGGATAGAGTCTGTGATGGCGAAAGCGTTGTGTTATAATTGCTGCTAACCGTGAAGGGGGTAACTGCAAAAGTGCTATCGATTAGAATATCTTCATTGCCGGTGTTGGTGAGCTCGATATCAATGTTGCTGAAATCATCGACCACTACATTTCCAAATTCTAATGAGGAAGGGTTAATCGCTAATTGTGCCCCGGTTACAGTGATGTAATCCACTTTCGTTTCGGTGGAGGTTGCTCTATCTGTTTCTTTCTGGTTTTCTTTTGTTTTATCAACATTCCGAAGACCTGCGGAC
>JAGYMQ010000095.1 GCA_018400535.1 Candidatus Cloacimonadota bacterium | reverse complement strand
CTTGTTTGAAAACAGAGAAGTGAAGCTGAAAGAATTCCAAGAGATTCTTCCAGAGAAATAGTGGAAGATACGTCAGAATGACAAAAATGAGAAATAGTGCAAGATACGTCAGAAAGACAAGAAAAAGTGTAATTATGTAGAACTCTTTCAGCTTGAAATTATTGGAGGATAAAATGAATTTTGGTGAAAGATTAGATTTGATCCTGAAAAAATTTGAGATGACACAGACTGGATTGGCAAAGGAAATGGGAATTTCTAACGTCGTGATCAATCGCTATATCAATAACAAAACAAATCCCAGTTATGATTTTTTGAACAAGATAATTTTGCATTTTAATGTCAATTTGAATTGGCTTTTGACTGGCGAAGGACCGATGTTTCCCACTCGTCAGACGAAAAAGATTAGTGATCAGGAATACTATTATCTTCCAGTTATTGCGGCGGTTAGCTGTGGTTCACCTCAAGAGATCGAAGCGGCAGAACCAATAGATCATATTTTGGTGAACAATAATTCACTTCAAGGTGATCTGGATAACTTCTTTGCTTTTTATGCCAGTGGTGATAGCATGGAACCTTTGATCTCAAATGGTGATGTGATCATTGTGAAACAAACGGAAAACTGGGATCAAGCAGAAAAAAGAGTCAGTGTGGTGCGAGTCGATGGCGAGATCACGCTGAAAAAAGTGAATACTTTTCCAGATGAAAAAAAAGTATTATTACAACCCTATAATAAAGACTATTCTCCAATCTTGTTGGATCAAAACAATTTAGAAAACTCAAGATTGATCGGGATCGCTGTAATGTCTATTCGAAATCTTTGAATTGTCTATGAATCCAATAAATTACAAAAATCTATATTGCTGATTTTTTGTGTATTATGCAGATCAGAAAAAATCCGATTTCAAATATTTTCAGCTGCTGGTAAATTTTTCTATTCTATCATGATAATATCTTGCTTTCTCGATCAATTCATTTTCATCCACATTTAAGAGTTTCCTGTTTTCCATAATCATCTTTCCATTGATGATGACATCTTTGATCTGCTCGGAAGATAGCGAATAGACGAGATGGGAAAAGGGATCATACAGTGGCTGTGATTCGATATTATCTATATCTACCAAAATCAGATCAGCTTTTTTGCCGATTTGAATCGAACCAAGATAGGCTGATTTATCAAGTGCTTTCGCTCCATCCAAAGTAGCGATCTTCACCATCTGTTTTGCTGGAAGGACGGTTGGATCATCATTCAAAACTTTTTGTAATTTTGCCGTAAGACTCATTTCTTCGATTATGCTCAGATTATTATTACTGGCTACACTATCGGTGGCGATGCTCAGATTGACATTGTGATCGATATAGCTTTTGAAAGAATCAAAGCCCGAAGCCAATTTGAGATTGCTGCTAGTATTGATGGCAATAGAAACATCGTTATTTGCCAGTATTTCCTGTTCTTTTTCATCCAACCAGATTGCATGCGCAGCTATGACTTTTCCCTCGAAGAAACCGAACGAATTCAGATACTGGGCTGGACGCATTCCATGTTTTTTGATGCAATCTTCCACTTCTTGTCGTGTTTCAGAAAGATGGATGTGTAGAAGAAGATCAAGTTTTTCTGCCAGATCTTTTGCTTTGATTAAATTCTCTTTTCCACAGGTATAAATTGCGTGGGGTGCGATCGCAAAATCAATGAGCTCATGTTCTTTGAATTTCTCATTCATTTTTTTTATGTAGGAAAATATTTCGTCTGCTTTTTGGTAATTTGCGACTGGAGCATCCAAAACGCCTTCTCCAAGAATGGCGCGAATGCCTACTTTCTCAGCTGCTTTGGCGGTTTGTTCTCCAAAAAAATACATATCGTTGAAAATCGTAATTCCATTTTTCACCATTTCAGCACATCCTATCAAAGCTGCATCATAAACGAATTTCGGCGAAAGAAAAGCTTTTTCTGTCGGCCAAATAAATTTTGTGAGCCATTTCATCAACGGCAGATCATCCGCCAATCCTTTGAAATAGCTCATTCCCGCATGAGTATGTGTATTTGCAAAACCAGGAACCACAATTTTGTTTTGCGCTTCGATCACTTTTAGAGGATCATAGTTTTTCAGATCTTTTCCGACAGCGATTATTTTCCCATCATCAATTGCAACGTCTTTTACCTCAGTTTTTTGTTCAAAATCCAAAACTAATCCATTTTTTATCAAGAGATCAATTTTTTGCATAGTATTTCCTCAAATATTTTTTGCTTTTGTTAAAAAATGTAAGACAATATTTCCTGTTTCCTGCATAGTTTTTCCAAGCGCAATGAAACCGTGATTTTTCATCATGATCATTTTATTTTTTTTCAAAATTGTCAGAACGCTTTTTACCAATTCAATTGTGCCATAAGGTTTTTCTTCGCTTGTTTCTGGAATTTTTAGCTTTGAGCATTTTTCTAATAGTTCATGACAATGTCCGTGAAAAATAGCATTAACATCTTTTCTATGGCGATAGATCTCTGCATGTAGCATTGTTTCGGAAGATGGCTTTCTAATGCCGATAACGTAAATGATTTTTTGATGAAGATCGCATTTTTGGATTTGCACGAAACTATCATTTTGCAGATCATTTTTTAATCCGATGCGAGAACCGGTAATTATGAAGGCATTTTCTTTGGTGCGAAAGCTGAGATTTCCAAAAGAGCCATTGGGATAGGGAGGTGCTAAATCTTTTGCGTGGAATATCTTGCACCATTTTTTCAGTTCAGAAATCTTGGGATGTTCTAAAGCAATTTTTTTCAGAAATTTTGTTTGGAATTTCACGCCTTGATAAATAGATTTTTTATTCATACCAATTTTCCTTATCTGGGATTTTTATTCCTTTTTCCGTGATAATTCCAGAAATGAATTTGGCAGGAGTAACGTCAAAAGCGGGATTATAAGCTTCTGAATTTGGAGAACAGACGAGGATCTTTTGTTCTTTCCCCAATTCATCTATTCCAGTTTGGAAAAGAATTTCTTCTGGATCACGTTCTTCAATGGGAATGTTTTTTCCTCTTGAGCAAGCAAGATCAATGGTGGAAGTTGGTGCTGCTATATAAAAGGGAATATCAAATACTTGCGCACAGATCGCTTTTTCCAAAGTTCCGATCTTATTTGCCACATCGCCATTTGCTGCGATGCGATCTGCGCCCACGATGATCATATCAATTTCACCATTTTGCATTAAATGCGCTGCTGCATTATCGGGAATTATCTTGTGCGGAATATTTTCATTGCCCAATTCCCAGGCTGTCAATCGTGCCCCCTGCGAACGGGGACGTGTTTCATCTGCCCAAACAAAGATTTTCTTTCCTGTGCGATGAGCCAGATAAATGGGGGAGAGCGCTGTGCCGAAATCGGTGAATGCCAGCCAACCAGCATTGCAGTGCGTCAAAATTCGATATCCATTTTTGATGAGATCATTGCCAAATTCTCCTATTCTGCGTGAATCTTCTGCATCTTTATCAGCAATTTCCTGCGCAGATTTGATCGCTGTCCCGACTGGATCTTGTGCTTCTTTTGCATCTTGAAAAACTTTGTTAGTGGCATAAAAAAGATTTTGAGCTGTGGGACGAGTTGCTTCGATTTCTTTTTTTGCTTTTTGGATAAATTTCCAGAATTTTGTTTTGGGTGCTTGCAAAAAAGCTTGTGCCATAGCAAAGCCAGCCGCTGTCCCGAGTGCTCCCGCTCCTCGCACCAACATTTCTTTGATCGCTTTTGCCGTTTGTAAATAAGTTTTTGCTTCAAAGATCTCAAATTGGAAGGGAAGCAAATTCTGTTCAATCATAAAAACAGAGTTATTATTCATCCAAACTGTGCGATAATTTTTGCCATTGACTTTCATTATTTCTCCAGATATTTTTTCAACCAAAAGTGTTCAATTTCACCAAATAAAAAATCTCCCTTCTGGAAAATTGTATAGCCGTGTTTCTGATAAAAATGTATTGCTTTTTTTCGCGCTTGCAGAATGATTTCTTGCGCATTTTTTTTTGCTAATTCCTTTTCCAATTCTTGTAATAATTTTGTTCCAATTCCTTGCTGGCGAAATGCATTATCCACTGCCATATAGCGGATCTGTGCTTTTGTATCGGACAGCAAATGTCCGCGCCCGCAGCCGATCAATTTTCCATCCAAAAAAGCTGTGAGATGGATCGCTTCATTTTCTTTCTTATCTTTTTCACTACCAGAAGGTTGTTGCCAGGGTTCTCGCAAAATTTTCCAGCGCAAATGATAATATTGTTCAAATTCTTTTGGTGTTTGTGGTTGGCGGATAACTAACTTATTCTTTTTCATTTGTTACTATCTAAAAATTCCAGGACGCTATCAATTGTAGGCGATAAATCTGAATACAGAGCCTGCAAATCTTTCAATTCTTGAGGTTCAACCATTTTAACTTTTACAAAATTTTCGATCATAAAATTGATAAGTTTATCTGCTTCAAAAAAGGGTATAATCATTTCCATTTTAGTATCATTTTCGATCGTAGGATTTTCATCGAATTTGCGTAATAATCCTATGATATTAGTTTCCAGATGAAGCAACAGATTTATGTAATTCAAAGTGAAAGTATCAAACTGGAAAAAATCTGATTCTTTGATGACTTTGTTTCGTAATTTTTCATAAGCTTTTTCAAGATTCTTTTTCTGTAATTTATTATGTATGCGATAAGGTGCTTCCATCAAAACATTTAGAATGAAATCATCGTCGATCTCGGATTCTTCATGATATTGCTCAAGCATTAGCAGATACAGGAAATCAGGACTAAATGATAATCCTAATTCCCTTAAAATTCCATTCATTTTTTTTGCTTTTCCAAATTCAATTTCTGCCGAAATATGTTCTATGATTTTTTGTTTGGAAAAAAAATATGTGTAATCTAAACCCATCTGCAGTGATAGTTTATTTTGTTTATTGAAGATCTGGGCAAAGGGAGATCCTGGATTTGAAATGATCTTCTGACCAAAATGATAATAAGCAGACAATAAAGTATTATCGACAGAGATAAATTCTGATATTTTATTAACTATTTTATTCACACCCGCCAGTAGATCGCTGTTTCTCTTCTCAATCAAAAAATGATTTTGGATAAAATATTCTTTCGTTAATGGTTCGATCTGGAACTTGTTTTTTTGATAATCCAAAACTGTTACTTGAAAATTTAGGATATTTTGCTGGAATTGAGAAATATCAAGATAATTTAGTTTAAAATTTTGATTATCTTCAAAATATGGATCAATGACGGAAGCATCAAAAAACAAGAAATATTCCATCGCGTTGTCAGTTGATTTTACATCTGTTTTTATTGGGATAAGATTATCATTCTTATTAGTAAAAATGATGTTTTTTGAATTGAAAAGTTTTGGTTTGAGGAAAGGTATCAATCTGTGCCCGATATATAATTTTCGTTCTTTTCTTTCTTCTTCATTAATTTTGATATTGATCTTTGCCTTTTCGGCAATTTGAGCTCGATATATCAATTCATCGTGATTCCAAGCTGATCGAATGATCTCCTGTTCTTTTGAGAATGCTTTGATGATCTCGTTAGTAAGTCTTTTATCATTAATGACTGTTTCGGTTTTTTCTCTCACAGCATTCTTAAATATTTTAAAATCAGTAATGTCATTTTTTCTGGCTAATTCATCAATTGCTTTTTTAATGGGCATTTTCATATTTTGCTCCTTGTTTAATAGCGCAACATATCCAGAAAACTTTCGATCCGCAATTTCGTTCTGGCGTCAAGTTTTCCCGGTTGATCACCTTCGATCGTTAAGATGGGTAGATCAATGTACTTTTTCAATAAAATATTGTCTATCTGACGATGGCAAAAAGATTGTGTATAGCTTAGCACTGCGTCGAGTTTTCGCTTTTTGATCTCCACCAGAATATCCTGCAAACGATGATTTACAGAATAGGGATAAGTATAACGAAGATATTGTGTAACAATGTCTTTTTCCAGATAGGGCATCGAAAATTGACGCTGAATTTCATTGAAAACAACATTGGCATTTTGTTCCAACAAAAAATCATAAAGGTCAGTTATGATGGGAGGGACGCCGAGAAATCCCAAACGAAATTCTGTCTTGATCGGTTTTCGCGATTTTGCCTCTGATAAAAATTTATCCAATCGTTTTTCGAATTTTTTCGGGTTGCCTTCAAAATCGGAAGAATTGACCAGCCAGAGATGATTCTCCAAGCCGGTGATTTTATTTTCACGATAAGTTATTTCATCTAAAATGATCAATTTTCGACGAATCTTATCTAACATATTTTTTGTTTTCAAAACTGCTTGATGAGAGACTGCGAAACGCTTTTCCAATTCCTTGATCTCTTTCTCCAATTTTTCGCGATTCCTGCCAAAATTGAAGGAAAAAGGAATGACCTTAATCTTTTCATCCTCCAGAGTTTCCATCAGAGAATGTGTGTTTGAACAATCTCCTTCCACGATGCCGATGACTGCATCGATATCGGTTTCCAGTGCTACGCCGAACATTCCTTTTATCCAGCTGCAGATATTGCGCGGAAAACCTTTGTATTCTGCGATCTCCACAAATTTCTGCGCATTTCCTGTGATGAAAATATTGTTCAGATCGATTGGGATGTGACCAGCAGCGAAGATGATCTCGACCGGGAAAGAAGTAGTGAAACCTATTTTGAGTGGATAACTAGTTGATTGGTTGATTAGTTGGTCGGTCATTGATCAGATTAATTTGAATGTGATCTGTAAATTTTTAATGTTCTCATTTTTTTAGATAGATATTTTTTTTGAAGTTCTTTTAGACTAAATTTTTTGTAAAATAGTTTTCTTAAACAGTTCACTACTCCACCATTTTTAGATATTCTTCTTCCATTTCATCAAGCTGATTCGCAGCAGTTTTAACTTCATTTTTCAAATTCTTTATTTGCTCAGCTAAATTTTTTAATTTATTTTGGTTTTCATAGAATTCTGGTTTGGAGAAATTCATTTCCAAGATAGATAATTTTTCACTTTTTTGGGAAAGTGTGATTTGTTTTCTTTCGATCTTTGTCTCTATCTCAGCGATCAATAGCGGATTGATTGTTTTTTCTCTTTGCCTGAAAATTCGGTTATCAGGATTTTTCTTAACTGTTTTTTTCTGGAAAAATAATTGATCTAATTTTTTCTCTGTTTCTTCGATCGTTTTCTGGCGAAAGATCCATTTTCTATTCGCTATTTTTTCAATGAAATATCTATCATGAGAAACGAAAACGATTGTTCCTGTAAATTTCAAAAGCGATTGTTCCAAACTCTCGATCATATCAAGATCAAGGTGATTGGTTGGCTCGTCGAGGATCAGGAAATTTGGTTGGGAATGAATGAGCTTTGCCAGATAGAGACGGGCTTTTTCACCGCCACTTAAGCTTTTTACTTGCCGTTCCACGTCATCTTCTCGAAATCCAAATTTTGCCAGATAAGAAAGGACGTGAAAATTTGATTCCAAAGGTACTAATTGCCAGATCGTCTCTTTCACTGTCAAATCTTCATCGAGCTGCAAATGCATCTGATCGTAGTATCCGATCTCTAAACTGGCACCTTTCTTAGCAATTCCAGAAAGCGGTTTTTGTTCTGCTTTTAGAAGCTGCAAAAAAGTGGTTTTACCACAGCCATTCTTTCCCAAAATAGCAATTCTATCCTGATAGAAAATATTTAGATTCACATTTTCTGCCAGCGTTTTTTCTGGAAATCCAAATTTCATTTTTTCCAGACGAAAGACGTCATTCCCGCTGCGGTCACGCATCTGAAAATCGAGATTGATATTTTTTTCTTTTTGTGGATTTTCGATCGGTTCGATCTTTTCTAATCTTTTTTCCAATTCTTTGGCGCGTTTGAACATTTTTTCGCTGTCTCGCGCTCGTCCCCAGATCCGATATTGTTCGATCTGTTCTCTTATTTTTTTTATCTTTTTCTGTTGCTGTTTAAATTGCTTGCGTTGAAGCTCCTGTCTCTTTTCTTTTTCCTGTAGATAAAAGCTGTAGTTTCCAGAATAAAATTCCAATTTACAATTGCGGATCTCCACGATCTTATCAACAGTTCTATCCAAAAAAGCTCTATCGTGAGAAATGATCAAATAAGGTTTTTCTTTGTTTTTTAAATAATTTTCCAGCCAGAAGATCATCTCAATATCCAGATGGTTTGTCGGTTCATCCAAAAGTAACAGATCAAAAGGTTGGAGTAAAATTTTTGCAAGTTGGATTCGCGTTTTCTCGCCACCGCTAAAATTTTTGATCTCTCTTTGCCAAACGTTTTCAGGAAAATTAAGAGAAGTCAGGATCAGCTTCATTTTTGTGCGAAAATCATAACCATCGATCAATTCAAACTGTTGTTGGATCCTGGAAAATTCTTCTAAAGTTATTTTCTGTTCAGCGAGTTCTTGCTCAGCCTTCCGCAATTTATTTTCCAATTTGATAAAATCTTGTCGAGAAGCAAGAACACAAGCATAAAGCGTTCTTTTTTCTTCTAAATTTGGTTCTTGAGTTAAATAGGAAATATGAGCTTTTTGGGAAAGGTAAACTTTTCCTTCTTCTGGTTTCAAATTTCCGATTATGAGATTGAAGAGCGTTGTTTTGCCGCTGCCATTTTTACCGACCAGACCAATACGACTGTTGTGTTCCAGCGAAAAATCAATTTCACGGAAAATCTCTTTGATCCCAAAACTGTGGGAAACTTTTGATAAACTAACAATGCTCATTTTAACCTCAAAATCAAAAAAAAAATTGAAGCGTGTGTGTCAATTATTCCCTTCAAAAATGAAACTTTAGATGGAAGATAGATCAGATAATGATCTGAACACGAAGGAACAGGTTGTAATACATTTTAGCAAATTCTCAGGTGCAGAGAAATCCTACTCCGGATTTAGAATAAATCTTGAGAAATTTATTCAGTTCGAAGATTGAGTGCGAATAAATTTGCTGATATATTCAACATTCCGAAGAGCTATCCACATTCGGAAGTCGAAGAAAAAAAATCCTTGTCATTATTTTTGGCATGAAGAAATTGTCGCACACCGTCGGGATGTAGCGCAGCCCGGTTAGCGCGTTCGTCTGGGGGGCGAAAGGTCGATGGTTCAAATCCATTCATCCCGACCATTTTTTTATAAAGGAAAATATGATAAATATCGATAAAATATACAATAGACTTGGAGAACTTTTCCAGCAATATAAAGCGCCCATCGTTGATTTGATCGAAGCGCAAACGAAAGATCCCTTCAAGGTTCTGGTAGCTACGATCCTGAGTGCGCGCACCAAAGATGAAACAACGGCAAAAGTTGTAGCAAAGCTATTTTCTAAGATTAACAATGCTGACGATCTGGCAAAATTGAGTTTGGTTGAAATCGAAAGTTTGATCTTCCCAGCAGGTTTTTTTCGCAATAAGGCAAAATATTTGAAAGATTTGCCGATAGTTTTGGAAAATGAATTTGCTGGAAAAGTCCCAGATGAGATCGATGAGCTTTTAAAATTGCCTGGAGTAGGGAGAAAAACAGCAAATCTCGTGCGCACGATAGCTTTCCGAAAGCCAGCCATGTGCGTTGATATTCATGTGCATCGTATTTCTAACCGTTTAGGTTTGGTAAAAACAAAAAATCCTTTCGAAACAGAAAAAGCTCTTCGAGAAAAATTACCGTTAAAATACTGGCAAAACTTCAATTCCTACCTGGTTGCTTTTGGACAAAATCATTGCACGCCGCGCAATCCAAAATGTTCAACGTGCCCGATTTTCGAAGAATGCCAGCGAGTTGGCGTCCAGACAAAATATGAAAAAAACAATTTCACACATTAATGAAATTTCTGCCCAAAAAAATTGTTTGACGTTGTATTATCTAAAACTTTTTTGATTCAAAAAAGTTTGTTAAGGAGATTTTCTTGAAAATATATTCTTGGAACGTGAATGGTTTGCGTGCTGTAGTGCGAAAGAATTTTCTGGATTTTTTGGGTAAAGAAGATCCCGATATTCTGGCAATACAGGAAACTAAACTGCAAGAAGAACAGATACCACAAGAAATTAAAGATCAAACTCAATACCACCAATACTGGAACTTTGCCGAGAAAAAAGGTTATTCGGGAGTAACGGTATTTTCTAAATTGGAACCGGAAAAAGTTGAATTCTCCATCGGAGATCCGGCTTACGATAAAGAAGGCAGATTACTTATTTTGCATTATAAGGATTTTGTGCTTATAAATTGCTATTTTCCAAATGGGAAAATGAATGAAGAACGCTTGCAATATAAATTGAATTATTATGATAAGATGTTCGAACTGATGCAGAAATTGCGTGAGGAAGGAAAAAACGTGGTCGTTTGCGGAGATTACAACACAGCGCATAAAGAGATCGACCTGGCAAATCCCAAAGATAATGAAGATACTTCAGGGTTCCTACCGATCGAACGTGCCTGGCTGGATAAATTGGTGGAAAATGACTGGATTGATACTTTTCGGGAATACAATCAAGAACCGGAGCAATATTCCTGGTGGACTTACCGTTTCGGTGCACGTCGCAGAAATATCGGCTGGCGCATCGATTATTTTTTTGTGAATAAAGGGTTTATGCCGAAAGTGAAGGACGCATTTATTAAACAAAGTATTATGGGCAGTGATCATTGCCCGATCGGGATAGAAATAAATTGAGGAACGCTATGGAAAAGAATGAAATAGATATTCTGGATATATTGATCATATTGGCGAAACATAAAAAATTTATAATTATCACGACTTTGATCGTGAGTATTGCAGCGGTGATATATAGCTTGGTGGTGCCGGAAAAATGGACATCGACAGCAACTTTTAAACCTACAATATCAAATAATTCGGAAATTGGAATGTTCAGTTCAATAATGAGTGGTGATATATCTTCATTATTAGGTGGTTCTCAAGAACAGAGTGAATTGATAGACGTAATTAAAAGTAGAACTTTTTTAGAACCTGTTATAGATAAATTTGATCTTATTGATTATTTTGAAATTGAGCACGAAGATCCTTATTATGTCCGAGAAACAACCTTAAAAACCTTTAGGGAAGAAATTTTATCTGTTGAATTAGATCAAGAGACGGGGATATTTTCCATCAGTATTATTACAAAGAATAGAGAACTTTCGGCTGATATTGCAAATTATTTAGTCAGAGAATTGGAAGATTATTTACAAAATGTTAGAATGACAAAAGGGAAAGAAGAAAGACAATTTCTGGAAAAAAGGATAAGCGAGATAAACGACCAATTAGTTAAATATACAGAAGAGCTCAAAGAATTTCAGCAGAAATATAATGTTTTGGAATTAGAAAGTCAATTGCCTCCAATGTTAAATTCTTATACAGAATTAGTTTCACAATATATGGAAGAAGATATCAAGTTACAATTATCTAAATCATATTTAAAAACAGATTCAAATCAAAGCAAAATGTATGAATTAAAAACCGATGAATTGATAAAACAAATAAAGAAAATTGAAACTGGCAAGAATTCTATTATTAATTATCAAATACCACTTGATAGTATTCCTAATTTATCTCAAAAATACACATTGTTAATGACAAAATTGGAGATTTTGAAGAAAGTATATGAAACAGTTTATCCTCAATACGAGATAGCAAAGCTTCAAGAATTGCGTGATACACAAACTATTAATATAATTGATTCGGCAATTCCTTCTGGTCTAAGAACCTGGCCAAAAAGAGGATTCATGTGTATACTATCTTTTACACTAGCATTTGTTTTTAGTTGTTTTCTTATTATTATTAATAAAGTTCTTTCAACCAAAAAAGATAAGATAAAGTTATTATATGAAAGTTTGTTTGGATGATAAAAAAAAAATAATAATCTTTTTATTTAGTTTATTATTAGCATTAGTAATTCTACCTATCTCTGAAACTCTTATTCTAAATGGGTTTGAGTTTTCTTTATTTATTAAGCTTTTTCTTATCGCTACGATGTTTATTCTATATTTTACAATTTATGATTTTAAACTCTATTCTTTTCTGATAATTTTTTCACTATTTTTTTTAAAACCAAATATATATGTTTATTGGAGCATAGTATTTATCTTTCTTTTAATATTTATTTTACAAATTAAGAAATATGAGAATATAGATTATATTTCATTGGTTTGTATCGCTATCGGTAGTTTTTTTGGTTTTTTCAATTCTTCTTCTTTGATGATGGGAATATCGAAGAGTTTGCAGACTTTTATTATACCAATAAGTCTATATGTTCTTATTGGTTTTTTATCAATCAAAAGGAAACAAATTGTTATAATTTTTAAAATAGAAGTATTGATTGCGTCTTTAGTAGGAATTATTGGGATTATAATTGCTTTAAATAATCCAAATGAAAGAATTGGGTCTCTCTGGGTTACGGCAATGACAATAAATGGGTTCTATATTTTTCTCTTTTTCATTAGTTTAGGATTTTTTTTTTACACAAAAAAAAATATTGAAAAGTATTTCTATTTACTTACTACATTATTAATCTTGATGGGTAGTATCTTCACTTATACAAGGATGGCTTTGTTAGCTTTTGGATTTGGTATTTTATTAATTATTATATTCATTAAACGGGATTGGAAATTATTGTTTCTTTCTTTCGTTCTAGGAATTTTATTAATTTTTTTTCTACCAAGTAGTTTTAAGGATAGACTAAAAATTTCTAATATAGTAGATAGTTCAATGATGTTAAGATATCTGGCTTGGTATAATTCAATTATAATTATTTCAAAAAACTGGTTAACAGGTATTGGTTTTGATGGTTTTTATAATTTTTATAAAAATAACTTAAATGAATATCTTTGGGTGATTCATCCACATAATCTTTTTTTTCATATATTTGTAGCTACGGGGATTTTCGGAACATTTGGTTATTTTAATTTGATACTTCGAAATTTATATAGGAATATTAAAAGGGGAAGTAATAATAAAAAATATGCTCAATTAGTTCAATTTGCTAATATTGGTTTTATCTGTCTATTATTCGCAGGTATTACAGATATTTTTATTGCACAATTCTCGGTTGCTTTATTATTTTGGGTGAACTTGGGATTGATAAAAAAATTTAGGGATTAATGATTGTATGAAGAGTAAAGTTATTACAATCGATTCTGATTTTATGGATCTGATGGAGGTATGGAATAATTTGTATCAAAAGGATACTGATTGTTCTTTCTTTTCTTCTTTTGATTATAATTATTTATGGTGGAAACACAATAAAAGTAAAAATGATGCGCTATTCATTATTTTAATATATCAACAAAATGAAATAGTTGGAATTGCCCCTTTGTATATAAAATATTTTAATAGAAAATTTATTAAATATAATCAATTGAGATTTTTAGGATTTGGAGATACTCTAAATTTTGTAATAAATGCAGATAATACTAAAAAGAAAACAATTGTTAAGGAAATACTAAAAGTAATACAAAACAAATCCGAAAGATGGGATACCCTTTTTCTTGCAAATATAGATTCTCGGACTGATTTATTTCAATACTTAAAATCACATGAATATAATGAATACTTAGAGTTTAAAAATGAAATGCCATATTTTCCAGAACCTAAATTGAATAATCAATCTTATTTTAGAACTATTCTTCCAAAAAATATTAACAATTTGAAAAATAAATTAGAAAAATATGACTACAAATTTAAAGTATATAACAATGAAAGCATTACTCTAGATTTATTTAAGGAAATCATAAGCCTATATACTAAAAAGCAAAAAATTTTGGAAAAGAAATTTGGTAGAAACAATAGAAAAAATCTTTTTTTAGATGATGATATCAAGGAATTTTTTAAGGATCTTTTTCCACGTTCAAAAAAAAATATATTTATATTTGGATTAGAAGTTAATAAAAAAATTATATCATATAATATTGCTTTCAGAAAAAAAAATTCTTTAGTTTCTTGGAATACCGGTTACGATCCTGACTTTTACAAATTTCGTTTAAATAAAATTAGAATGGCTCATGTTTTGGAGTATTGTTCTCAAAACAATATTAACTATTTTTGGGGGTCAGGAGGATATAAATGGAAATTTACTTGGACAAGAGACTTTATTCCATTATATTCATTAAATTTTCCAAATAGTAAATCAGTAATTTGCAAAAGAATATTATTCTTAAAAAAAATATATTTACTTAAAAAAGTTTTTTGGGGAATTTTTTAATAAATGAAAAAACAAGCTGTCATTTATTCAGTAGGAACTATCATTTTAAAAAGTATAAATTTCTTGTTAATCCCTCTTTATATCTCCAATTTCAGCTTAGAAGATTTTGGTCAATTATCTTATTATCAGGTTATGGGAATGATTCTTTCATGGGTGCTGGGGCTAAAAATTACAGATGCTTTGGTGCGTTTCTATTATGAATATGATGATTCCAATAAATTACGAATAATACAATCGGCATATTGGTTTTCTTTGATATTTAATCTATTGTTAGGAATTATTCTTTTTTTATTTTTCAAGCTTATATTCTTCAACCAGAGTAAAGATACTACGATTTATTTTGTCTTATACGCATCTCAATTTATTCTTTTCTTTACAAAATTAAATTCATCAATCTTAAGAATAGAGAAAAAAGCACTTAAGTTTATTATATTACAGATACTTCAGTCCATTCTTCAACTAAGCTTTATTATTTTTTTTGTTGTAATACTAAAACTAGGAATTATTAGTGTTTTCTATGGCCAGATTGCGAGTGGTTTAATTATACTAATAGTATATTTCGTTTTTTTGAAAAGGTTAAAACATCTTGCATTCAATTTTAATTTCGTAATAATAAAAAAGTTTCTTAATTTTTCTGTGTATTTAATACCTTCTGCTCTCTCTTTTTGGATTTTAAATTCATCTGATCATATTTTTATCAAATTTATGCTTGGCAAAGAACAACTAGGAATCTATGCATTTGCATACAAGTTTTCTTTGATTATCGCTTTACTTCTGGTTCAACCGTTAACTAAGGCTTGGTCTCCATTTGCATATAGTAATCTCAAAGATATTCCCTTAGTAAAAAATAGATTAAATTTTATGATAACAACTTTTATCTTAATGTCTGTTATCTTCATTTTACCAATATCATATTTCATTGATTATGTATTAATGTTATTTGCAAAACCTGAATATATGGGAGCGATTTATTTGATATTTCCTTTAGGAATTGCTTATATTGCCTTTGGTGTAAGCGCATTTACAGGCACAGGTTTTCACATTACAAAAAATACAAAAGTATTACCAAAATATACAACAATTTCTGCTATTGTTAATATTTTATTGAATTTTATTTTAATTAAATTGTTTGGAATAATTGGTGCAGCTATAGCAACAATTGTAGCTTTTATCTTGAAAGCGATCTTAAATATTAATAGATTACAAAAAGACTTTTTTGTAAATTATAGTTATAACTTATGGTTATTATTAGTCTTAAATGCTTCAATTTTTTATTTTATAGGTTTACTAATTGAAAAAACAACATTTGGATCACATATTATTTTTTGGGCTAAGATAATTCTTTTTTCTGTATATTTATATTCAAATTGGCGCTTATTGCTTATCGATAAAAATTATGAGAAAGCTATTGTAAATGAAATTAGCAAAATATTTTATAAATTTGTGTCGATAGGATACATTTATAAACTATATGATTTTGATAGATTAGATTCTATTTCCTTGGATGCTAAGTATACTTTGAGAAGAGTAAATTTAGAGGATGCAAAAGAATTAAAAGAGTTTTCAAAATATAGATTAAGTAATCATTATAAAAAGAATATTTTGCCTAGATTGAAGAATCCAACGTCTTATACTCCCTTAGCTGTTATTGATAAAGAAAACGATAAAATTGTATATTTAGCTTGGATTGTATTTAGTGGAAATATAAAGACATTTCAATATTATTATCATAGAGTTAAAGAGGGTACAGCTTTTCTATTTGATGCTTTTACTATTCCTGAATACCGAAAAAAGGGATTGCATAAAGTGGTAATGCAAAAAAGAATCGAATTATGTTTAGAAAAGAATATTAAAAATATACAAATAGCAATTGCTAGAAATAATTTTAAAGCAATTAGAAGTATTAAAAAAACAAATTTTAAAAAATATTCTAGAATTGTTATAGTGAAAAAAATAAGAAAAATATGGATAAAAAAATATGAGAAATAGAGTAAAGATTTGTAAATGGAAATATGGGGCTATTTCTCCAGTTGTAATGGGAATTGATGATCTTGCAAATGTGTGGGTTGATCGTAATAAAAATGGTAAAATTGAACCTGAAGAAGATTGGGGATATGCAAAGAATAGAAAGAATTCTGCATTTTATTATTTGATAAACAAATTACTAAAACCCTTCCCCGATGTTAAAGTTACATTCTTTGTGCCAGTTGGTATAAGATCTGGATTAGTCAATAACTCTGATATACCAATGATTTCCAAGATGTTGAATTCGGATGCAGCTACTATAGATTTTTTTAGAAATATACATAATAATCCTCGTTTTGAAATAGCATATCATGGAACAGATCATGGTATTGCTGGCAAAGAAAGGTATGATTATATCCAAGAATGGCAGACCTTCACTTCTCTGCAAGAAGCAAAAGATAGAATTTCCTATGGAAAAGAAATTATGAAAGAGGTTATTGGTGAGTATCCAAAGGGTGGGAAATATCCTGGTTATGCTTCCAATGAATTCAGTGATCAGAGTATTGAAGAATCTGGATTTGAATGGTGGTCTAGATATGCTAATTTTCATAAAAACAGAGCTTTAAAAAAAAATGTATATAACAGATACATTCATGGTCCTATTGAGTCTAAATCTGACAACTATTCAATAAAGAAATTTGGGAAAAATTCTATTTATGATATACCAACAACACTTCAAGGCAATCTTTTTAACCCGATAATTTTGAAAAAAAAGAACTTTAAATCGAAAGTAATCAAACTTCTTAAAACTCACTATGAAAATAGATTCTATAAAGAAATTGATTATTTACTAAATAATAACAAAATTATTAATATTTTTGAACATATGTCACCTTCTAGAAATCACATATCATTACAAGAACCAAATATTTTTACTGATAATAAAAGTTTAACTAAAATATTATATTATTTGGAAAAAAAACATGTATGGAATGCTACAATTTCTGAGATATATATGTATAAAAATATTTCAGAAAAAATGATATTGAATCAGAAAAATAACAAGTTCCATTTTGATAATATACCATATAATGCCGATGAAATATCATTACAGATCGAGAATTCTGAAATTGTTATTACACCAGATAATCGTAGATATTCATCAAAGGGAAATGTGTTCACGTTACCAATTCTAAGAGGTATGTATAGAATATGTTAGAAGATATCAATGTGAAAAATTCAACGAACATTTCAACAAGTATGGTGATAAAATGAAAGTTTTATACATTTCTCCATATTATTCTAATTCATTTATTCACAACCAGATTTGTAAATTAAGTAAATATAATGTTGATTCTTTTACTATTTTTCCGATAAATTTATATTTATATTTGAGGAAATCAGCCTATCGCCAAAATTTTAAAAATCCCCGATTAAGTTCGGAAATTCCTGCTGAAAGGCAAAAAAAAATATTTTATTATGGATTACCTCAAAATATGTTATCAGAATTTTATCCAATTCAAATTTCAAAAAAAATTCAAAAACTAATTAGAAATCAAAAATTTGATCTCATACATGCTCATACCCTTTTTCCAACAGGAACAGCTGCTATGTATCTTGCAGAAGAACTGAAAATTCCTTATTTAATATCGTCACATGGGTTCGATTTTTATCGACTTTATCCTAAAGATCATGAGCTTACAAGGGGTAATGTATATAGGGAAAAAGAACGCGTTCTCATAAAAAAGACAGTACAAAAGGCAAAAAAGATTGTTTGTGTTTCACATAAATTCACCTTGCATTTCCAAAGCGTTTTTCCTGAAGCTAATGTGGTTATGATAGAAAATAGTTATAATCATGAATTGTTTCACGCTGGCCCTAAAAATGAAGCAAGAAGAAATTTGCAACTTCCAAGTGATTTGAAAATTATTTTATCAGTGGGAAATTTCATTACAGACAAAGGGCATAAATATTTGCTTCAAGCAATGAGAAGAATTAAGAAAGAATTTCCGAATAGTTTACTTATTTTGGTTGGTAAAGGAGCATTAAAAAAAACCTATTTAAAACTGATAAAAGAATATGAAATTGAAAATAAAGTTAAGCTTGTTGATCACCTTCCTCAAAATAAGCTGGCAGATTATTACAGAGCTGCAGATGTTTTTGTATTACCATCTTTAAATGAAGCTTTCGGATTGGCTTTAGTTGAAGCAATGGCATGTGGTGTACCATCGATCGCCACCAGAACTCAAGGTCCTTCGCAAATCATCGAGAATAATAAAAATGGAATTTTAGTTGAAACAAAAAAATCAGTAGGTATTTATATGAATATTGTTAACTTGTTCCAAAATATGATACTTTATAATAGGATAAAATCTAACTCTATTTTTTCTGTTCAAAGTAAATATAAAAATAAAGAGTCAGAATTGATAGATTTGTATGAAGGAATTCTAAAATAAATATGTTAAAGGTAATTCATAATGGATAATTTCAATTATGATAAGTATGATATTAAACGTAAACTGAATAAGAATTTCTTATCAAGATTAAAATCTTATCAGCTTAAGAAATTGGGGAAAAAATATGCTAGAAATTATGATATAGGTAACACAATTTTTATATCAGCAGTACCTCGTGGTGGCTCTACTTGGCTTTTTGAAACATTATTAGAACTTATTGATGAATCTTTAGGAGTTTGGGAACCATTATGTTTCAATGGTAACGCTAATGCACAATTGACTAAACTGAATTTTAATTCGAGGCAATTTATAAATCCCCAAATGAAAGAACAAAAATTCGAATCTTTTTTTTATGAAATTTTGACAGGTCAGGTTCCAAATTTGTATTATATTCCATTAAAATACGCGAATCTTTCCACAAAAGAAAATTTAAATTTAATAGTAGATTCAATTAAACTAGTTTTAAAGAAATTTGAATACTTAAATTTCATCACTGATAAAATTAAGAATAAGAAACATCTAGTTATTAAAACAGTTAGATCTCATAGATTACTAAGATATTTAACCAAAAATTTTGAAATTGCACTTTATATTCTATTAGTCAGACATCCCTGCGCAGTTGTAGCCTCGCAGCTTTTTCATGGGCGATGGGATGATGCTAAAGAAGAAAATAATATTAAGTTCCCAGTTGTGAATAAAGCTATATTGAAAAAAAATCAGTGGATTAAAAGAATTCTTATAGAAATAGATACTCCAGAAAAGCATCTGGCTTTTACATGGTCGTTAGACATGCTTCATCCTCTTTCAGCAAAAAAACCTTATCCATGGTTCTGTGTTACTTATGAAGATTTAGTGATAGATGGTGTAAGCGAATTGAAGAAAATATTTAATTTGTTAAATATGGATATATCAACAAAAAAAATTGAAAAAGTATTGCAAATCCCGAGTTCTACTACCAAAAATGACTCTAACGTAATTCAAGGAGGCAATAAATTAGCTACCTGGAAAAAAAGATTATCGGAAAAAGAAATTAAAAATATCCTAAATATAGTTAACTTGTTTGGATTTGACTTCTATGACGAAAACCTAAAACCTGATAAAGAGAAATTTAGTAACTGGAAACCAAAATATGAACTTGTATATTAAATGAAAAAAATTCTTTTTATAACATTCAGCTATGTTCCATATAATGTTACCGGAACATTTAGAGCAATGCGGTTTATTAAATATCTACCAAAATATAAATTAAAGCCAATTGTTGTAACTGCAGATCAAGGTAGGCATCATTGGAACGAAAAATTATTTGATGAAATCCCAGAAGAAGCTGAAATCATCAGGTTAAAGAGCTTTTTTAAGGATTCCCAGGAAAGGCAAAATTCTTCAAAGTTTTATAAAGTTACTTCAAATAACAAATTTATTTTATCAAGAGTATTAAAAATTATCAAAGATATTTTTTTTTCACCCGATATCCAAATTACATGGTGTATAAGATGGTTTTGGAAAATTGTCAAAGTAATAAGAAAATTTGAAACAAAAACTATTGTAATAACTGGAGCTCCATTCTCATTATTTATTTTAGGAGTTATTCTAAAAAAAATTACAAACGTAAAAGTTATTGTAGATTATAGGGATTCATGGTTAAATGATTCATATCAAAATAATCAAAGTAGAATAAGAAAGATTAATAATAAGTGGATGGAAAAATTTGTGCTAAATAATATTGATTATTTGATTTCGACAACTTCAACAATAATAAATGATATCAAAGCAAGATATGATTTTGTTAATTCTAAAGTAATTTATAATGGTTTTGATCCTAATGATTACAAAAATATTAGTTTAAAATTTAACAATGGGGATATCTTTAAAATATTATATGCTGGAAAATTTAACATCAATGATATAGCTTATAACCCTAAAAATGTTTTATTAGGTGTTAAAAATTTTTTAGAAGACAAAAAAAATGTTAAAATTGAACTTATTGTTTGTGGAAGCGTTAACAAGGAAACTAAAAAATGGATTGAGGAAAATAATATAGATTTTGTTAAAATTCAAGGTTTTATTAAAAGAGATTTGTTAATAAATTTAGAAAGTGAAGCTGATGCCTTTTTACATTTTTACTTTCCCCGAAAAATTATTGATACCATTTCTATTAAAATTTTTGAATATGCTCAATTTAAAAAACCTATCATATCAATAAATACAGAAATGTCAGAAGTGTCTATCTTATTAAAAAAAGCTAAATTAGGACTGGTCTGTGAAAATGATTCATTAGAGGACATTTCGCATACAATAAATCAACTTGTAAAAATAAAAAAAGAAGATTTTGAAAAAAATATTAATTATAATGAAATCAATAAATATAATCAAATTATTTTAACAAAAAGTTTGTCAAATATAATATATTCTTTGGAATCTTAAAATGATAAGAGCAGATAAATCAGCTAGAAACTTTAAAACAATTCTAATGTACTTTGGTTTTAGAAATGAAGATTATTGGCATATTGATTATCCAATTACTATGAATAAATATAATGGGAACAATTATTTCTGGGATATTTCGAAGAAAGCAACTTGGTTTAGTGGAGCAAAAGATATCAATGATATTATCTTATATAGAGGTGAAGACGATAAGTATTATTATAATGCAATAGAAATTGGTCAATATGCATTGGGTGCTTATGAAGTGTTTATAAAATCAGTTTCCGAAAGATGGATGAAAGAATTTTTATCACATTGTAATTGGTTAGTAAAGAACCAAAAAACATATAAGCAATGTAATGGTGTTTGGATTAATAAATTTCCAGTTCGCCTTTTTGGTTTGTATGGAAATTGGTCATCAGCATTAGGGCAAGCGTTTGGGATTTCTGCACTCACTCGTGCTTATCTTGAAACCCAGAAAGAACAATATTTGGAAAGTGCTCGTAAGGCATCATTATCTTTTGGAGTTTCGATTGATAAGGGCGGTGTTTTTTCTAACCAAAAAGATTTTATCTGTCTGGAAGAATACACAACTACTAAACCTTCATCTGTCCTAAATGGGTATATATCTGCAATCTGGTCAATATATGATCTTATGCAGGTCGATGATAAATATGAAGAATTGTTTCAGCTTCATATTCAAAATTTGAGTGAAAATCTAAAAAAATGGGATATTGGTTTTTGGAGTTGGTATGATCTGTGGTCAGAACATAATTTTATCGCTAGTTATTTTTATCATAACCTTCATATAAAGCAGTTAAAGATTTTGCATGAATTAACAGGGAAAAAAATTTTTAATGACTATGCAAATAAATGGCAAAATTATCAAAAGAATGCTTTTTTTCGAATAAAAGCCTTAGTCATGAAAATATGGAGTAGAATAAAATGAAAAAAATATTGATCATTCATACTTTTGGGATGGGTGATATGATCATGGCATTGCCGATGTTAAACCAAGTTTATCATGATTTTCCAAATGCAAAGATTGATCTGTTTTATACTAATTCTGCTGCAAAATTTCCTATAACAAACCCTCATTTCATTAATAAAATATTTTATTCAAATTATGAGATAAGGAATCTTTTTAAGATAATCCAAAGTTTGAGAAGAAAAAGATATGATGTTTCTATCGTAACTTCGATCAGCTTTGCAAGCAAGCCGATCAAGCTTGCTTTTTTTTCCTATCTCGTTGGAGCGAAAGAACGAGTTGGAGAATATTTAAAAAAAGAAATCCCAATATTATATACAAAACAAAATAAATTTGAACGTTCGTTACATCGCGTAAAAGTAAATATGAATTTATGGAGTTTGGTTACGAAAAAAAAATACTATTTGAAAGAGATAAAGATATCTCTGAACTTATCTCAGGAAGCTGAACTCTTTGCTGAAGATTTTATTGAGAAAAACAATCTAATTGATTTTAGAAAAATGGTAGTTCATGTGGGAACTAGTTCAAAAGGTAAACATCGTAGATGGGAAAATGAAAAATTCATCAATTTAATAAAGAGAATAAAAGCTGATCATCCTAAGAACAAGATAATAATAGCAGCTGGTCCTGATGAATTAAAAGAATCAGAAAGAATAGCTCGGAAAACGAATTCACTTATAGTCAAAAATGAACCTTTAGAGAACATTGCAGCAATAATTAAAAAAGCTGATTTTTTTCTCAATTCTGATTCAGGGTTAGGCCACATTGCATCTGCCTTTGATACAGAAATTTTCACGATCTTTGGTCCAGGTGATGAAAGAAAAACAGCTCCCTATTCTAACAAGGTGCATATTATTAAAAAGAATTTATCCTGTCAGCCATGCTTATATCCGGAAAAAGATTGTAATATTAAATGTTTGAAACAATTATCAGTAATGGAAGTTTATGAAAAAATCAATGAATTTATCAAGTTTGATTAGTTTTAAAAATTTTATATCGTTAATAATATTTTTATTGTTATCGTTAGATTTGGATTCTCTACGCGCCTCTTTTCTCTTGGAAGATACTCCTGTTATTATCAGTAAATCCAATTCCGAATTTACTCGTCACGGCGAAAAATATTTCATGATAAATTGGTATGAAGGTTCTTCTCAAAAAGGTGAAAATTTTGCTAAAACCTATTGGCCACCTTATGCTCCACAACTGGAATTGGCTTATGATGAATTTGAAGTGAAAGATCCGTATAATCGTGTTTCTCAATTATATAATGATAAGGTTGCTACAGGAATTGTTTTTTATCTGAAACCGCATAACTATGTTCATAACAAAAATGCTGAGAGGATTATCAATGATTTCCCGCTGGAGTTTTTCTTAAGAACTTATGACATTTATGATTCGGAGATAATTCCGCTGAATGTTTTTCCTGTTCATTTCCAAAAATATATTGATAATGATCGTGTACACTGGTATTTTAATGATGATGTCCAAAAAGATAATTGGAATTATGCGAACACCAAGCAGGCTTATGATGTTCTTCAGGAAAAATCTGATAAGCTAAAATTATCTGCTTGTATTGTGGGAGATTACGTAAAACGCTATCCCTATTTGATCAATTTTGTAGATATTCTCACTCCGCAAATCTATCCATTACATAAAAAATCTGATATATACACTGATCTGGAAGAATTTATGCCAGAATTTTATCGCCTTTCGGAATTTCATTTCAACGCCGTGGTCGGCAAAAAATATATTTTAGATTATAATAGAGAGCATTATTCAGAGAAAAAATATGGCGTTACTCTGCAGGCTTATCATAAAAACATCAAATTAGGCTCAACGACAGCGCGCTATCCGACTTACAAAGAACATCGTTTTATGTTTTACGATAGCATTGTTTGCGGTGCAAAAGGCATTAATATTTATTGTCATTATCGCATAAATAAAACATCCTACCAAAATCTAAAACGAATAATTTGGGAATTTCGTAAAAGTGATTTTCAGAAAGCTATTTTGGAAGGTTACCACTATCCTGATTTGATTGATAATGACGTTTTAAAAATTAATGATGACAAAAATGATCATTTTGGTAAGCTTCTGTGGGATGTGGATTATACCGCTTATGACTACAAAAACACTATATTTCTAATAATCTCAAATACTTCTAAAAATGAAATATCTTTTCCACTCAAAGTCAATGTTAATAATACATTAGACCTTTTTGAAGTCTATCTTGATGGAGAATATCAGTTGATCAACCAAAAAATTGGCAATACTAAAAATGAAAAAATTATCGAATTGCAACCTTTTGAAATTAAATTGATTAAAATCTTGAGGAAAACCTGAGGATGAAAATCCTTTACATCACCCAGTATTTTTATCCAGAAATTGGAGCAACTACAAACCGAGCGCTGGCGAATGTACGTAATTTTGCGGAAAATGGGCACGATGTCACTGTTCTTACAGAAATGCCGAATCATCCACGCGGTATAATTTTTGAAGATTATAAAAGAAAATTATTTATCAAAGAAAAAATGGAGAATTTCCACATTCACAGAGTTTGGGTTTATACTAATCCCAAAAAATCAAGTATCACGCGTTTGTTCTTTTATGGCTCATTTATGCTATTGGGAACGCTTCATACGGTTTTCAACTGGAAAAATTTTGATCTAGTTTACGTGACTTCACCACCATTATTTGTGGGAAAAATTGGTTTGTGGCTGAAAAAGATATACCCCAATATTAAATTTGTTTTCGAAGTGCGAGACCTTTGGCCTGATGCAGCTATCGAGATGGGTGAATTGAATAATCCAAAAATAATCCATTTCAGTCATAAACTGGAAAAAGCGCTTTATAACAATTCCAATTTGATAATTGCTGTAACACAAAGATTCAAACAAAGGATAATTAAAAAGGGAATTCCAAAGGAAAAGATAAAAGTTATCCGCAATGGCAGCGATCTTAGTTATCAGAAGATTAACCCGCAGCCTGAATTATTATCCAAATATAAAAAAAGTTATAATTTTTTGGTTGTCTATGCTGGAAACTTAGGACTTGCGCAAAATTTGAAAACAATTCTGCAAGCTGCTAAAAAACTGGAAATGGAAAAAATTGGCTTTCTATTTCTTGGATCAGGACCAGAAAAGCAGAAACTTCTTGATCATAAAAAAAGAGAAAAAATTAATAATGTACATTTTGTGGGAGAAATTCCTAAAGTAGAAGTGAATAAATACTTTTCCATAGCGGATTGTGGTGTTATTCCATTACGTAATATAAAAGTCTTTGAAACTACGATCCCATCCAAGTTATTTGATTATATGTCGGCAAGTTTACCGATTCTTTTAGGTGTGAAAGGAGAAGCAAAAGAAATTTTGCAGGAAGCAGAAGCTGGAATTAGTTTTGAACCGGATAGTGCAGAGGATCTGACCGAAAAAATTCTTGTTCTAAAAAATAATCCAGAGCAGATGGAAAAGTATCAAAATAATGGCAGAAAATTCGTGTCAAAAAATTTTAATCGTAACAAACTTGCCACGCAACTTTTATCAATTTTGGAGATTCTCGTTGAAAAGAAATAGAATCCTATTCCTAATATTTTTCTTTATTCTGACAAAATCCTTTGCTCTGGAAATGTTTGATCGGGATAATTTCTATTTCCAACTGAATTCGTTTATTGGTTTCGATCACTTTCCCGACCGTGAATACAAAACTACGAATTATTTTGATAGAAATGTCTTTTTTGCTGGTTGGAAATATCGTCTGAGACAGAATAGCAAATTTTGGTTTGATCTTACTTATAATGACAAATTCTATGCGAGAGAAATTTTATTGAACAGGCTGGGTGTCAGTTATGAAATTTCCGATTTCATCTTTTCTGCAAAATATGATGATTTAAAATATGGAGCAGAATCGCAAATCTACGCTTTGCAAGTGAAGGATCGGTTTTACGATCTGGGCGTGATCGAGAATTATCAGTTCAATGGCGGAGAAATTATTTTCCATAAGAAAAAATATGCTGTCAAAGGCTTACTCGCTGGCAACAGTTTCCACTATTTGATCGGAAATCTGGAATTAAATTGGAAACATAAAAATTTAAAGGCAAAAATCTATTATTTATTCGTGGGGAGAAACGAAGAATACAATACAAAAAATCATTCTTTTGGAATAGAAACAAAATTCGAAATTCCATATCTTACTTTTTATCAGAGTTTTGTTTATCAATATCTGCCAAATCGTGAAAAGGGTGATAAGATCAAAACTTTGTGGGAGATCATAGTTCGGCCTATCCAATATTTTGAATTTGGTTCAAATTTATTTTTAGAAAGTTTTGAGCTTTCGCAAAAACAGAATTCTCAGTCCCAAAGCTTTTTGAAGTTCAAGCTCGCATCGTTGGAAAATTACTTTTTTTATCGCTATAACAAAATTGAAGAATTTTCTAGCGATTATCTGAATATCGAATATTCCTTTTTGCATCTCTATCCTTTCTCAAAGCATTTTATGATGGGAATTAATGCCAGTTTATTTACACCAGATTTTGATGATAATTATTATGAAATCGGCTTGCAGGTCAATTTTTCCTATGAAAAAAATATTTAGTCTGTTTTTTGTAATTATGATTGGTTGCAGCTCACCGACTATTTTCACTGAGCAAAAGCCTTACATCGTCATTACGTTCGACGATGCTTATGAAAGTCAATACTCGCACGCATTAGCAATATTACAAGAATTTGGATTTCCAGTTACGAGTTTTATCAATAGTGGTAAAATCGGAATGGAAGGAAAATGCAATTGGCAGCAGATCGAAGAAATGGCAAATCAACATAACTGGGAAATTGGAGGTCATACGGTGAACCATCCATTTTTGCCCGATTATTCTCTTCTGGAAGTTGAATCTGAGATCCATCAAGATCTGTTGAATTTGCAAGAACATAATCTTAATCCAAAATCATTTGCTTTACCTTCTGGAGCTGCTAATGGAGAACATTTAGCGATCATTTTAAAATATTATGACAATATCCGCAGCAGTATTGATATCCCGCAATTTTACCCGATAGACAGAACGAATTTGGGATATTTTTCTTATGATAGTTCATTTACGCCAGAAATCATCTTCTCCAGAATAATTCGAGCTGTTGAGAATAATGAATATGCGGTTATATTGGGCTTTCACAAAATATATCATGATGACGAAGGCTTTGGAAGCAATTGTCCACCAGATGAGTTTAGAGAAATTATGCAATGGATATATTATAATAAATTTGAAGTTATAACGTTACAAGAATTGGTAAAAAAGTAGGAGCAAAAATGCTAATCACTCACATTATCGGCGCACGCCCGCAGTTCATAAAAGCTGCGGCGGTAAGTCGTGAAATTGCCAAATATCCGGAGATTGAAGAAAAGATCGTTCACACCGGGCAGCATTTCGATGCTAATATGAGCGAGATCTTTTTCCAGCAGATGAAAATTCCTGAACCCGATTATAATCTGGAAGTGAACAGTCTTTCTCATGGTGCGATGACGGCAAGAATGTTGAAAAAGATCGAAAAAGTTCTGCTTTCCGAAAGACCGGATTGGGTTGTAGTTTATGGTGATACGAATTCCACCCTGGCAGGAGCTCTTGCTGCTAAAAAGCTGCATATCAAAGTTGCTCATGTGGAAGCGGGATTACGTTCTTTCAATCGCAGAATGCCGGAAGAGATTAATCGGATCCTTACCGATAAGATCAGTGATCTGCTGTTTTGTCCCACCGATTCTGCTGTAAGGAATTTGCAAAATGAGGGAATAGGTAGTGATCACCTAACAGAGATCTTTAAAAGCGGCGATGTAATGCAGGATGCAGCGATATTTTATAGTAAATTTTCGTGTAAACCTGAGTTTGAAATTCCAGAAAAATTTGTTTTAGCAACGATCCATCGTGCCGAAAATACAGATGATCCACAAAAGCTTAATAATATCTTTAATGCTTTTCAAAAAATAGCAGAAAAGATCACGATCATTTTACCATTGCATCCCAGGACCAGGAAAATCTTACCTCAGGAAATCAAAAAAATTTCCAATCTGAAATTGATCTCGCCTGTTGGTTATCTTGAAATGATCTACCTTTTGCAAAATTGTGAGCTGGTGATGACCGATAGTGGTGGTTTGCAAAAAGAAGCCTTTTTCTTCCAAAAACAATGCATCACGCTGCGCGATGAGACCGAATGGATCGAATTGGTTGATCACGGCTTTAACAGCGTTGTGGGAAGCGATACCAGAAAGATTTTATTTGCTTTCAGCGAAATAAAAGAGAAGAAAAATGATTATTCTATTGATCTTTACGGAAATGGCAAAGCGAGTGAGAGAATTTTGCAAAAACTGCTTTCATAGTTTTATCATCATTGAAAAGTAAAATTTTATAAAATCACATTCTCTTCATATTCACCGAATTCTTCGCGCAGAATTCCGCAAATTTCTCCCAAAGTGGCATATTCTTTTACGGCTTCCACAATTTTTGGCATCAAGTTTTCATCGCTTTTTGCTGCGTGACGAATAGCTTCTAATTTTATTTCAACTGTTTTGTTATCTCGTTTTGCCTTCAATTCTTGTAATTTTTTCTTTTGATTTTCACCAATTTTTGGATCAACTTTCAAAAGCTCTGGTTTTATCTTTTCATCTGCTTTGAATTCGTTCACGCCAACCACGATACGCTCATTATTCTCAATTGATTTTTGATAATCATAAGCTGCATTCTGAATCTGTTGCTGAACATATCCTTTTTCGATAGCGCTGACCATTCCGCCCATTTTCTCGATTTTATCGATCATCTCTTGAGCTTCTTTTGCAATATCGGAAGTCAATTTTTCTACAAAATAGGAACCTGCCAGAGGATCAACAGTATTTGCTACGCCGCTTTCGTGCGCAACGATCTGCTGTGTGCGCAGTGCGATCTGGACAGAATCTTCGGTGGGAAGAGCCAGTGCTTCGTCGCGAGAATTTGTATGAAGACTTTGTGTTCCACCCATCACAGCAGCAAGAGTTTGAATAGCAACGCGCACGATGTTATTATCTGGTTGCTGAGCTGTTAAAGTGCAACCGGCAGTTTGCGTGTGGAAACGTAGTTTCATCGATTTTGAATTTTTTGCTCCGAATTTTTCTTTCATGATCTTTGCCCAAAGCAATCTGGCTGAGCGGAATTTTGCAACTTCTTCTAGAAGATCATTATGAGCATTGAAAAAGAATGATAGTCGAGGTGCAAACTTATCTATTTCCAATCCGCTTTCGATCGCTGCTTTCACGTAGGCAATGCCATCTGCGATTGTGAAAGCAATTTCTTGAGCAGCTGTCGAACCAGCTTCGCGAATATGATAGCCAGAAATTGAGATCGTGTTCCAACGGGGAATTTCAGCAGAACAATATTCAAAAATATCTGTGATGATGCGCATCGATTCTTGCGGCGGGAAAATATAAGTTCCACGGGCAATGTATTCTTTCAAAATATCATTTTGGATAGTTCCACGCAATTTATCTTTGGAAACACCTTGCTTTTCTGCAACTGCCACATACATTGCCAGAAGAACGGAAGCTGGAGCATTGATCGTCATCGAAGTGGAAACTTTATCCAGCGGAATTCCATCGAATAGGATTTCCATATCAGCCAGCGAATCGATCGCAACGCCCACTTTTCCCACTTCGCCCTCGCTCATTATGTGATCGCTGTCATAGCCCATCTGAGTGGGAAGATCAAATGCGATACTCAAGCCAGTCTGTCCTTTTTGCAATAAAAATTTATAGCGTGCATTAGATTCTTTGGCAGTTCCAAAACCAGCATATTGGCGCATTGTCCAAAATCTCCCACGATACATTGTGGGTTGAACTCCGCGCGTGTAAGGATAAATTCCTGGAAAGCCAAGATCGCGGGAATAATCATAATCATTCAAATTTTCTGGAGTGTAAACTCTTTCTACTTTTTTATCAGATCCGGTGACGAATTTCTTTTTTCTTTCAGGAAAGCGGGAAATTGTTTTATCGACAGCTTCCTGATATAATTTCTTTTGTTCATCAAAAGTTTTTGTCATCTTTTTCTCCTGCAACTTTTTTTTTCAAAAGCTAAAAAGCTGAAAAATTGTCAATTATAAAACACTGAAAATATCAATTACAAGAAGAACAAAATACATTTTTGGAAGATTGAAAAGAAAAACCTTTGACAAAATCAATGCCATTTTTCCTATAAAATCGTTATTTGAAGCTTACTTGAATTCATTCGAAAGGAGAACATAATATGAAAATTTGTCAGGATCGAAATCGTGTAAAATGTTTAATAAAGTGTAACACAAATATTTTTATCTACTATCTGCTTGATCTCTGTGGGTGAATCGATGTTAAAAAAATCCAGAATTCGGACGCTGTTGCCCAAGCGAATAAAAAATATTCTACGTCCAATTCAAAATCTATTCCTTGAAAAAGACGTAGCTGCCTTGTCTTTTTGGCGAAGAAAATTTGAAATTGACCGGGGAAAATTCACAAATTCTCATTACCAAAAACTGATGTTGGCTATGGCCGAAGAATCGAGTGCTGATTTCTTGCAAGGAAAAATTGTAGCTGATTTTGGTTGTGGACCACGTGGCAGTTTAGTTTGGGCAAAATCTGCAAGTTTGCGAATTGGCATCGAAGTTTTAGCAGATCGTTATGCAGATGAATTTACAGAAAACCTTATATCACACGATATGATATATTTGAAATCAACTGAAAAAGTTATCCCCTTGCCTTCAGAATTTGTGGATGTGATATTCACGCTAAATGCAATTGATCATGTGGACAATTTTTCTTTGATGTGTGCTGAGATATTACGGATCATGAAACCTGATGGTGTCTTTATCGGCAGTTTCAATCTGGAAGAACCAGCATCACCTTCTGAACCGCAGCGACTTAATGAGAAAAAGATCAAAGAGAATTTATTGAATAAATTGGAAGTTCAATCTTATCGAGTTACAAAAAAAGGTCCTGAAAATGATCTTTACAAACCTTTTTTCAGCGGAAATCTATCTTATGAACCGGGACAAGAAGGTTTTCTTTGGGTCAAAGCCAGGAAATTTAGCTAATATTGTTTTTTGGAACATTCTGCCTGGTTTTATGATTCATAGGCAATAACGCAGTTCCGTCCACTATTTTTTCCTTTATAAAGAGCAATATCTGCTTGTTTGACGCAATTTTTCAATCCAATAAAAGAATTATAGGTGCTAATGCCAAAGGTCATCGTGATCGAGAGCAATTTATCTTCATATTTAAAATTGTATTTCATAATTTCTTTTCTGATCTTTTCAGCAACGATAAATGCGCCATCAATTGAAGTTTCTGGTAACAGGATCAAAAATTCTTCACCACCCCATCTACCGATTATATCCTGTTTGCGGAGTTTTTGAGTTATGATTAAAGATAATGTTTCCAGAACATAATCTCCGCAATCGTGACCAAATTGATCGTTAAATCTTTTGAAATGATCGATATCGCTAATGATTACAGAGAATTCTTTTTTATTCCTTTGATAACGATAAATTTCATATTGCAATTTTTCTTTCATCGATCGCCGATTGGCTAAATTTGTCAGAGGATCTTTGGTCGCTAAAGTTTGCAGTTTTTTGTGTTGTGATTGCAAATATTGATGTTCCTGATTTTTTCGATAATATTTCACAAAAAGGAAACCGGCAATAAAGACGAAAATCACAAAAATAATTGCGAAGAAATTTCTGATTCCGATCTGTGTTTCGATCTGCTCCTGTTGAAGCTGATCTTTTTTCTGCAATTCTATGATCTGTTGGTCGATTTTGGATTGGTAAAGTTCCGAATTCAGCAAAAGACTTTCTTTGAAATATTTCACAGCTAAGAGGAAATTTTGTTTGTGATAATAATAATTTGCCAGCTGATATTTGATTTGATACAGCTGTGATTTTTCAATTTCTTCTTCTTTCATAATCAAAATATTTTCCAAAAAATTGATCTTGTCATCCAATTCTATTTCAGCAGAATCAATGTAAACCAGTTGGTCTTCCAGGGTGTGATCTTTGGGAAAGATAATTTTATCTTGGGCAGAAGAATGGGATAACAATACCCAAAAAATTATTAACAAAAATCCAACTCTATTCATCACTCTTCCTTGCATGTTTACCAATATCCGAGAGCAATGGCTGGTCATCATAAGGTGCTTTTATAACACAATTTTTTCCCTTCTGTTTACCAAAATATAGCGCTTGATCTGCTTTCTTGATACATTCATCCAGTTCCATCGGTTCATTATAGAATGCTACTCCAAAAGTCATTGTGACTGGAATTTCCTCTTCAGAATAATTGATTGGAGTAACAGAAATATTTTTTCTGATCTTTTCAGCTACAATGACGCCACCTTCGATATCCGTTTCTGGTAATAATAGAAGAAATTCTTCACCACCCCAGCGCCCGAAAGCATCTTGTTCGCGGATAGAAATCTTGATCAATTGAGCCAAAGATTTTAGAATATGATCTCCGGCATCATGACCAAATTTGTCGTTGATCTCTTTAAAATCATCAATATCGCACATAATGACCACAAAATTTTTTCCACTGCGTTGAAATCGTTTTTGCTCATATTCCACTCTTTCATAAAGATCGCGTCGATTCGAGATCTGAGTCAAAGTGTCTGTTCGTGATAAATGATTCAGCTTTTTATTTGCTTTGTTCAATTTTTCATTGGTTTTCGCCAGCTGTTTATTAGTTTTAATTGCAATTGCCATCTGACGTAAAATGACAATGCTGAGAACAAAAATAACGATCATTGTGATCAAAAAATAGCGGTTGATCAAAGTCTTGTTTTTTACTTGAGTAAGATATTCTTCATAAACTTCGTTTGTTTGGATAGAATCCCGCGGGCTATCTTGTGCCACGATATCCAGAATAGAAAATAAAATGATGATAATAATTACAAACTTTTTCATAATACTCCAAACTTACGATTTTTTAATTAAATTTTTTTGATCAATCAGTCAATGATTTTATTGTTTTTTGGAAAATTTTTAGACCATTAATTAACAAAGACTGAGGAACGCCATAATTCAATCTGATCCAATTTTGTCCGTTTGAACCAAAAATCGAACCGGGCATCAAGATCAGTTTATTTTCTAAAGCTTTTTGCACGAATTTTTGATCATCATACTCAATTTTTATAAAAGAGTAGGGAGCATAACTGGATTCTAACACGATCAATTCAGGAAGATATTGCTTCAGGAATTGGATAGTGAATTTATGATTATTGATCAATTTCTGACGAATGGATTCGCCTTCAATTTTTCCCTTTTCCGAAAATGCTGCGATTGCCAGTTCTTGCGAAAGATAGGGAGCACAAGTGCAGATGTATTGATGAACACTAGTCATTGGATCGATCAATTTATTATCCTGAGCCACCAACCAGCCGATCCGCCAACCAGACATGGAATGAGATTTGGAAAGACTGGAAATGACAATTGTGTTTGCAGATAGTAGTGAAGATTCGCGTTCTGTCAAAAATAATTCCAAATAGACTTCATCAACAATGATCAAGATTTCGTGTTTTTCACAAATAGAAAAAATTAGTTCAATTTCGCTTGAATTGAGTGATTTTCCTAAAGGATTTGATGGATTATTGAGTATCAAAATCTGAGTTTTGTCGGTGATCGAATTGATGAAAGATTTTCTATCCAAACAAAAATTATTTTTTTCAGAAAGATCAAATTCTTTTGGTTTTCCGTCCAACATTTTTATGATGTTTTTGTAAGCAAGATAGGAAGGATTTGCGATCAGAACTTCTGCGCCTGGCTCCAGATATGTAAATAAGGCAGCAAAGATCGCTTCTTCTGCGCCGGTCGTGACGCAGACGTTCTGCCAATCTGTATGATAATGTTTAGCGATTTTTTTTCGCAATTCTGGCAACCCCGCATTTGGAGTATAATAGATTTTTCCCTCAGCGATGATCTGCTTTGCTATCTCACGAAAATGCATTGGTGTCTTGAATTGAATCTCACCTAAACCCAGATTAATGGAATCTGGCTGAGCACTATCAAAGATCTGACGTAATTTTGATCTTTGAATCTGATTTCTAATTTTCATAGGAATCGATATCTACAAAATACATATTCATTTTTCCTTTTCCTTTTACTTGCCAGGGTTTTCTTTTGATGAAGATAAATTTATCTGAAAGCAGATTATATGTCGTTTCCGAAACGTTGATCTTCATTTTTTCAGAATTGCTTTCCATTCTGGATGCTGTATTCAAAGCATCTCCAAAAATATCAAAAATATATTTTTTGACACCAACCACACCACCTACGACCGATCCAGAATGAATGCCGATCCTGATCTGCCATTTATTATTAGTTCGCGAGTTTCTTCTTTTGAGATAATGCATGATCTCGAGAGCAGAACGCATAATATTTTCAGCATGATCTTGATTTGGTTCTGGTAATCCGCAGACGGCAAGATAGGCATCTCCGATCGTTTTAATACGTTCGCAATGATTTTTTTCAATGATATCATCGAAACCGGTAAAAATATCATTAAGCTCATTGATCAAAATATTTGGTTCTAACAGTGAAGATTTTTTGGTGAAATTGACAAAATCGGAAAAGAGAATTGTGACGTTATCATAGGATTCTGGTGTAGTTTTTCCTTTTTCTTTTAGCTCTTTTGCCACTCTTTCTGGAAGAATATTGAGCAGCAATTTATCCGAAGTTTCCTTTTCTTTTTTGATCAGTTTATTTGCTTCTTCCAGTTTTTGATGAGCTTTTTTTTCAAATTTATAGCGATTGAAAATAACGAAAGCCAGCACTGTCAAAGAAAGTAAAACTGCGATCAATGAGTTTCTTTGCAAGGTTTGCCGCTTTATCTGAAGTTCCTGAATGGTTTGATCTTTCTTGAGTATCTGGATTTCCTTTTCTTTCTTTTCGGTTTCATATTTGGTTTGCATTTCAGCAATTTGTTCGCTTTTAGTTTCGTTCAAGATACTGTCTTTGAGAGTTGCATATTTTTGATAATAATTAAAAGAATTTTGATAATCCTTTTTTTGGGAATAATAATCAGATAAAGAATGGTAAATATCTGCCAGGATATCTCTTGCGTTGATCGTTTTGGCTAATTTTTTTGCCGTTTGAAAATAATTGTAGGCAGTAGGAAAAGTTTTTTGTTTTAGATAAACATTGCCAATGTTATAATTAATTTTGGCGATCCGATAATTATCATTGATCTCAGTATAAATATTTAGAGCAAGTTTATAATATCTGAGCGCAGAATTTAACTTATTCGTTTCCCAATAGATCGAACCCAGATTGTTCAAAACGTCGGCAGTTCCTTTTTTATCTTCGATATCTCGCCTTATTCGCAGCGATTGTTGAAAATGCTCTAAAGCTTTATCATATTTTTTCAGAACGCCGTAAATTGTGCCTAATCCATTTAATGAGCTGGCGATACCTTTCTTTTGATCCAGTTCTTGACAGATCTTCAAGGAATTTTGGAAATATTGCAATGCCGTTTCGTAGGATTCAAGCTGGAAATAAATTGATCCGATATTCATCATTGCATCGGCGATACCGATTTCATTATCACTTTCTTCGTGCAATTTTAAAGCAGAGAGATCATATTCCAAAGCTTTTTCATAATTAGAAAGATTTCGATAGACATCCGATATCTTCTCGTAGGTTTTTGCCAATAATTGATTGTTATCTCCATTTTGTAGCAATGTTAAAGTACGATTAAAAAAATTTAATGCATATTGATGATTTCCCAGATTTTTTTCGATCAGACCTTTATTAAAAAAACTATTAGCCAGTCCTTTTTTATCTCCGACACTGTTGCGGTAGTTTATTGCCTGGTCATAATTTATGAGCGCATTTTCATAATCTCCCAAATGATGAAAGGCAACGCCGATATTGTGATGAGCGTTTCCCATTTCCAAAATGTTGTCGAATAATTTCGCATTAAATAAAGCCTTTTCGGCAAATTCCATACTTTTTTGAGGATCAATTGAACGATATTCGATCGATATTTTATTGAGATAATAAGCTCGTTCCTTTTTATCAATCTCTGTTAGTTTCTTTTGAAATTCTGCAATTTCCTTTTCAGCTGCAAAAAGTGATGCTGTCATTAATAACAAAATAATGAAGATCCGCTTCATATCTCACCGCAAAGCATTTTCCAGCACAACTGAACTCTCTGTCTTTTCATCGCGATATTTGATGATGATCGGACAATAGACCGAAAATTTTGGATTGGATTGCAAAGGACGACTTCCTGGCACTACAACGGCATTTTCTGGAATGATGATCCCATTTTTTTGAGATAGGAATTCATTTTTGACCGCATTGAAAACTGGAGTTCCAGCAGTGATGATGACGCCTGCTGCCAGGATTGCCTTTTTTTGGATGATAACGCCTTCATAAATTCCACAATTTCCGCCGATAAAAACATCGTCTTCGATGATAACAGGTTTTGCGCCGATCGGCTCCAGAACACCGCCAATTTGAGATGCTGCGCTGAGGTGAACATTTTTTCCGATCTGTGCACAGGTTCCGACCAAAGCATGAGAATCGATCATCGAATTTTCTCCGATAAAAGCACCCACATTGACAAACATTGGTGGCATCAAAATCACGTTTTTGCCGATATGAGAACCAATACGGATCGAAGATCCACCTGGCACAAGTCGAACCTTTTTTTGCGGTGTTAATTGTTTTTGTGGGAAAGTATCTTTATCAATAAAATTTCCCATCTTCGTGATCTTACCAAAACGAAATCCCAAAATGATACCTTTTTTTACCCAATCATTGATTTGCCATTCACCTTTGATCTTTTCAGCTGCGCGAATCTCGCCTGAATCCAATTTTTCTAAAAATATCTTGAAAATTTCCAAATAACTACTGCGATATTCTGAGCTTGAATAAATTTGTTCGATTTGTTTTTCCAGAGTCATTCTATCTCCTTTTTCAAATGATCTTGTAAAAACTGACCAGTATAAGACTTTTTGATCTTAACGATCTCTTCGGGAGTTCCTTCGGCAATGATCCTGCCGCCTACTTCTCCACCTTCCGGTCCCAAGTCGATAATGTGATCTGCATTTTTTATAATATCAAGATTATGTTCGATTACAACGACAGTATTACCCATTTTTACGAATTTATGCAGAACATTCAACAATTTATTGATATCATGAAAATGAAGACCGGTCGTAGGTTCATCCAAAATATAAAGAGTTTGTCCAGTGCTTGTTTTGCTTAATTCACGAGAAAGTTTGATGCGTTGAGCTTCTCCGCCAGATAGCGTTGTTGATGATTGTCCCAGTTTGATATAATCCAATCCAACTTCGATCAATGTTTGCAGCTTTTTAGCGATCTTGGGAATATTTTCAAAAAATCGATAAGCTTCTTGAACGTCCATATCAAGCACATCTGCTATTGATTTTCCCTTGTACTTCACAGCCAGAGTTTCTTTGTTATAACGCGCACCATTACACTCTTCGCAGGTAACAAAAATGTCAGGTAGAAAATGCATTTCGATCTGCTTCACACCAGCACCCGAACAAGCTTCGCAGCGACCGCCTTTCACATTAAAAGAAAATCTGCCTGGTTGATAGCCACGCAATTTGGATGCAGGCAATTTGGCAAAAAGTTGGCGGATAGGATCAAAAAGTTTTGTGTAAGTAGCTGGATTGGAACGCGGAGTTCTACCGATCGGTTGTTGATCAATATTTATCACGCGGTTAAAATGTTCAAATCCTTCGATTCTGTTTACTTTCCCGATCAGGAGATTGGAGCGATTTAGTTTATTAGCGATGGCTGGATAGATGATTTGATTTAAAAGTGAGCTTTTTCCTGAACCAGAAACGCCAGTGATGCAAGTGAAAAGTCCGACAGGAATTTCCACATCAATATTTTTTAGATTATTTTGGGAAGCGCCGACTATTTTTAATTTTCTGCTGTCAGGTTGATTTCTTTTGGAAGGATAATCGATCTGCAATTTACCTGTGAGATATTGTGCAGTCAGCGATTTTTTTGCTTTACCGATTTTGCGCATGTTTCCTTGAAAAACGATCTCACCGCCATAAATCCCAGCGTGAGGTCCAAAATCCAGAATATTGTCTGCTGAACGAATCATCTCTTCATCGTGTTCCACGACAATAACTGAATTTCCCAGATCACGTAAATATTTCAGCATATCGATCAGACGTCTATTATCACGCTGATGCAAGCCGATGCTCGGTTCATCGAGAATATACATCACGCCGACAAGACTGCTTCCGATCTGACTTGCCAGTCGGATTCTTTGCGCTTCGCCACCCGAAAGTGTCGGTGCTTTGCGATCGAGAGTCAAATAATGTAATCCGACATTTATCAAGAAATTAAGACGGCTCTTGAGTTCTTTCAAGATTTCTTCAGCAATAATTCTATCGTTTCCTTCTAACTGAATATTTTCAAAAAATTTCAGAGTATTTGAAATCGATAAAGACGTGATCTCGTCGATCGTTTTGCCGCTAACTTTCACGGCGAGACTTTCTTTCCGCAATTTTTTTCCACCGCAAGCAGGACAGGGTTTATTGCTGATGAATTGCAGATAATAGCGTCGCATTGCTTCTGAGGTTGTTTCGTTCATTCTTCGTTTCATTGTGGGAATGATGCCGTCAAAAGTTGCATAAAAAGAGCCAGAACCATTAAGTGAATTCCATTCAAATTTGATTCTCTTTTTTTTCGAGCCAAAGAATAGCAGTTTTTGGATTTGAGGTTTGAGGTCTTGCCAGGGTGTTTTCAATGAAAAATCATAAGCATTAGCGATAGCACGTAATTTCCGCAAGCGCCAGCTGTTTTGTTTTTTTTGTAATTCTCCCCAATTCAAGACCGCACCTTCCATAATAGAAAGCGATTTATTGGGAACTATCAGATCAGGATCGAATTCCATTTTTGAACCTAATCCGTTGCAGGTTGGACACATTCCGATCGGACTATTAAAGGAAAAATGTTGTGGTGTAAGTTCAGGATAACCAATTCCGCAATCTGGACAGAAATTTGCTTCGGAAAGTATTTCTTCTTTTTTTTGATCGACGAAATCGATCTTGATGAAACCGTTTGTCAAGCGCAGCGCAGTTTCCACTGAATCGATCAATCGACTACGTATCCCTTTTTTTAGAACAAGTCGATCCACAATGATGTCAATTGTATGTTTGCTTTTTTTATCGAGTTGGATATTTTCTGTGAGTTCGCGCATTTTTCCATTGATCTTGACGCGCACGAAACCTTCATCACGTGCTTCATTCAATTCTTCTTTGTGTTCACCTTTACGATTTTGCACAATCGGTGCCAGAATTTGGATGCGGGTTTTTCCTGGATTTTTTAAAATGTGACCGACTAATTGATCAATTGTTTGCGAGCCGACAGGTTTTCCGCAAGAATAACAATATTGTTTTCCAACACGAGCAAACAAAATTCGAAGATAGTCGTATATTTCAGTGACAGTGCCGACAGTTGAGCGTGGATTTTTGCTAGCTGCTTTTTGTTCGATGGAAATAGCAGGCGAGAGACCTTCGATGAAATCAACTTTTGGTTTTTCCATCTGACCCAAAAACTGACGGGCATAAGAAGAGAGAGATTCGACATAACGCCGCTGTCCTTCTGCATAAAGCGTATCAAAAGCAAGAGAAGATTTTCCTGATCCAGAAACTCCGGTTATCACCGTTAATTCGTTTCGGGGTATCCGAATGTCGATATTTTTGAGATTATGCTCTTGCGCCCCTTTAATGAAAATTTCAGTTTTCATCATTTGTAGATTGGAGATTCAGCAATCTTCGCCTAAAATTTTCGATCAGCGTCGAATCTTGATATCCTTCCATCATCTCCAAAAGAGCTAATCCACGTTCAATCTCTTCGGTTTTTTCAGCAATCATATAAACAGCAGAAAGCAAATTTCTATTATCTCTATCATAATAAACCGCTTGTTTCAAATATTCGAAAGTTTTATCGATATTTTCCAGATCAGATGTGCTTGCTTCCAGATAAAGCTTGGAAAGGCTGGGATAAAATCTGTGTTTTGTTTCAATGAAATCCAGCGCTTTTTTCATATATTTGATTGCAATATCATAATCCTTTTGATAATGAGCGAATTGAGAAGTACGCATAAAAGCTGCTCCATAATTATTCAATAACCGCTTCATATTTCTATCTTTATAAATGGAATCATCATTGATGCCGCGATAGGAATAGACAGAATCGATATTGGTGATCAGACGCTGCATATTGAATTGATTTTTCCCTTTGGTTGGAACAAGACGATCGACCATTCCCTCATTTTGCAGATGTTGTTCAAAACCGATTGCATCTGGCGTTGTCACAGCGAAATAGATCGGTCGTTTTCCATAATTATCTTTGATGATCTGGATCACGGCAAGGTCTTTCACATAAAGGACTTCACCTTTTTTGAATGTGACGGTAAAATCATCGGCAGGAGTGGCACCTTTGATCGTCAGCTGTTTATCATCTCTAACTGGTCTTGGATATAAGGCAGAACTTGGATTTTCCTGACAAAGATCGATGTGAGATTCTGCGAGATTGAATTCTACTCCTTCAAGATCACGTAATTGTTTGATATACCAAGGTGTGTTCAATAAGCTCAAATTCGCCACAGTCACATCTTTGCGAATTCCACTGCATTGCTCATTTTTGTAATCCATCGCTTTTTTTATTATCTTTTTCGTTGTTTCTGTAGGTTGAATGAGCGGCTGATCTTTTACGTTTATGCTTATCGTATCAGAAATTTGAGCTGGATGAATATGTTCTTTGGCAAAAGGATCATAAACAGCTTGCGCATACCAGACCGGAAAAGTGTCATTATCACCATTCGTAAAGACAATAGCGTTTTCATCCAAACTATTTAAAATATTTTGTCCATAATCGAGAGCGATGAGCTCGCGCGAGCGGTCATGGATGAAATATTGCGAAGCGAGATTTACTACAGGCAAGGCGATGAGAAAAATTGCGAGAATGATTTTGGGCAATTTTGGTTTGATCAATTCTATTAGAGCCAGAGAACCAAGAGCCATCCAAAAAGTCCAAAAATTATAGGCAGTTGTGAAAAAATAATCTCTCACGCGCACTTCCGCATCAGATAGATTCATCACGTAAATCATCGCGATAGAAGACATAAAGAAAAAAGCAAAAAAGTAAGCAAAAGAATGTTTGTTCTTTTTATATTGGAACCATCCTCCGATTATTCCTAAAAATAATACTAAAAAATTTCCGATCGTATTGATAAATTGAACCGGAGCTTTGAACCAACGGGCGATCGTTTCTGCGTGAAAAAACTGCCAGCTGAAATAGGTCAAAAATTGATCTTTCATCTGATAAAAGAAACTGGCCCGACGCTCGAACATGCTGGTAGGCCCATATTGACGACGGAGAACGTAATCGGTGAAAAGTTCAATATTGTGAGGATGTCCCTCATTGATGAAAGGACGGAATTCCGAGCGGATCAGCAGGAAAATATGTGTGCTCAATCCAATGGCAAAGAAGACAAGAGCAAGGATCCAGGCTTTGTTGGAAACTTGTTCATGCAGATAATAATAAAGAATTGCAATGAAGGCAAGAGCGAACATATATTTTGCCAGAGCTGGAAGCTGTGCTTCTTCTCCGATCTGATTAAAAATTACATAGATAAGGATTATTCCAACTAAATAACCAACTATCTTTCCCCAAAATTTCGATTCCTTAAAATGATCTTTTAGCATTGGATAGGTTATTATAAACAAAACTGCTGGAGCGATTTGCAGCGAAGTTTGATGAATGCCGAAACCTAAGAAGAAAATGTAAATTATCAGTAAAAGGATATTTTGATGAGACAATTTTTCTGATTTTTGCAGCCAGATCATGGTCAACCAGACGATCAGATTGATAATGAAAGCAAGCCCTGAATAGACTTCTGCCTCGATCGCATTAGTCCAAAAGGTGAAAGAAAAAGCGGTATAAACAGCTGCACCGATGCCAACTAAAAAAGCTTTGTATTCTTCTTTTGGCTTGATCCACATACTGACGAATTTCACCGAGAAAAAATAGGTGAACATTATGGCTAAAGCAGAAAAAAGCGAAGAAAGAAAATTGATCACCTGAGCGTGAGGAATACCGAAACTGAAAATGGCAAAAAAACGTCCTAATAAAATATAAAAGGGGTTGCCAGGTGGATGGGGAATTCCCAAAATGCTACCACAAGTAATATATTCGCCGGCATCCCAAAAAGATAAAGACCTTGCCAGGGTGAGATAATAGATCAACAAAGAAAAAAGAAAAACTCCTACTCCGATCAATAGATTCATTTTTTTATTAACCAATTCTTTCGGTTTGTATAGCATATAAAACTCCGATAAATTTTTTCGGAAAAAATCTAATTTTTTATTTAGAAGTCAAGGAAATAAAATTTTTTAAAAAAAAATTGAAAAAGTGTTTGACGAATTAATCTGGAATTTCAAAAAAAAGAACATAAACAAGGGGGAAATATGAAAGTTGTATTTCACAGAGGTTGTCCCTATTGCATGGATATTGCAGTCAGAAGAAAACCGAGGAAAAGCTGGATGAAAATTTTCCCCGGTAGTAAATTTTTTCAGTGTAAAAGTTGTGACCATAAGTTCCTTGAAATTTGTAGTTGTTCGATTGGTTTTAGCAAAAAAGTGTTATTTAAATAAAAATATTTGGACGGTAAAAAATGACAAAAAAAAGCGCATTGATCGTGGAAGATGAAAATTTGATCGCCTATGATATTCAGCAGACCTTAAAAAGTTATGGATTTGAAGAAGTTGAGATCAATAAATTTGCCGAGAAGGCTTATGACTCTCTGGCAAGAAAAAATCCTGATCTGGTTATCATTGATATCAAATTAGCAGGACAGATGAATGGGATCGAACTTGCAAAAAAGATCCAGGACAATTTTGAGAATATATCTGTGATATTTATAACTGCCTATTCAGGCAATTCTATGCGGGAGAATGCTATGAAAACTCGTCCAATCGCATATATCACAAAACCCTATGTAGAATTTGAGCTTAATAAGATTCTAGAAGAATTTCAAAAATGATCATGCGCTGATCATGCGCTTTTGTGTTTAGATTTGGAAGTTTGATTTTCTAAAAATATATATTCCGGCTCGCTATCGCCTGCCACTACTTCTTTCGTGATAATACATTCTTTGACCGTATCCATATCTGGAATATGATACATAATATCCAGCATAAATTTTTCCATTATAGCGCGTAATCCCCGAGCACCTGTCTTCTGATTGATCGCTGTGTGAGCAATCTCTTTGAGAGCATCTAGACCAAAATTCAATTTTACGCCTTCCACTTCAAAAAGCTTCTGATATTGCTTGCAAATTGCGTTTTTCGGCGTTGTTAAAATCTCGATCAAAGCACTTTCATCAAGTTCATGCAAAGAGCTGATCACAGGAATTCTACCGACAAGCTCCGGGATCAAACCGTATTTCACCAGATCATCGGGAATCGTTTTTTTGAAAAAATCAATTCCCAGATCTTTGATCGTGAAAATATCAGCATCGAAACCAATAGTTTTCTTGCTCAATCTTTTTTGGATGATCCTTTCCAATCCAAAAAAAGCACCACCGGTGATAAATAGAATATTTTTTGTATCGATCTCAATAAATTCCTGCTGTGGATGTTTTCTGCCACCTTTCGGAGGAACATTCACCTTTGCACCTTCCAGAATTTTCAATAATGCTTGCTGCACGCCCTCACCTGAAACGTCCCGCGTGATAGATGGTGTTTCAGATTTACGAGCGATCTTATCCAATTCGTCGATATAGATTATTCCTTTTTCGGCCTTTTCGATATTATAATTTGCACTTTGCAGGAGACGAACCAGAATATTTTCCACATCTTCGCCCACATATCCTGCTTCGGTCAGAGTTGTGGCATCGGCGATGGCAAACGGAACTTTCAGAATTCTGGCCAGGGTTTGTGCTATCAGTGTTTTTCCTGATCCCGTCGGACCGATCATCAAAATATTGCTCTTTTCGATCTCGATCTCATTATCCCGTTCTTGTTTGAAAATTCTCTTATAATGATTATAGACAGCTACAGAAATTATTTTTTTTGCCTGCTCCTGTCCGATCACATAGTTATTTAATAGTTTATGGATCTCTTGCGGAGTGGGTAAAACAAAATTGTCCAATTCTTCTTTTTCATGATCAGATTCGATAATATTGGAACACATTTCCACGCATTCATCACAAATATTTCCATCGATCCCTTTGATCAAATAGTGCGTTTCTTTTTCACTTCTTCCGCAAAAAGAACATCGATAATCTTTATTTGGATTCAAATTTTTCTCCTCATTCAGTTTGTTTCAATGATTCTTTTCTGGATTTGATAACTTCGTCAATAATTCCATAATCTTTCGCTTCTTTAGCATCCATGAAAAAATTTCTGTCGGTATCTTTTTCGATCTTTTTCATTGTCTGCTTTGTGTGGTGATGCAAGAGTCTGTTCAAATGTTTTTTCAATTTCAAAATTTCTTTTGCTTGAATCTCGATGTCAGAAGCTTGACCTTGAACTCCTCCCATCGGCTGATGGATCATTATGCGACTATTGGGAAGAGCAAATCTTTTTTCTGGAGCGCCGGCTGCCAGGAGAAAAGCTCCCATGCTTGAAGCTTGTCCCAAACAGATCGTACTCACATCTGGGCGGATATATTGCATCGTGTCGTAAATTGCCAGTCCAGAAGTCACAGCTCCGCCTGGCGTGTTGATATACATATAAATATCTTTTTCAGAATTGTCTGCTTCGAGATGCAATAGCTGAGCGATGATAATGTTGGATAGGTTATCGTCGATCGGTGCACCGATAAATATTATTCGATCTTTTAACAGGCGGGAATAAATATCATAGGCCCGTTCTTGTTTTCCTTCTTGTTCGACCACAATTGGAACAAAAGCCATCTATTTCTCCTCATCTTTTTCAGATTCATCTTTTTTAGTTTCTTTTACAAAGTTATTGTTTTTTTCCAAAAAATCAAATAATTTTTTTTCTTGAACTGCATAATCGAAATTCTCGTTATTGATTTGTGATTGATACATTTTTTTATATTCATCGATATCCATCTTCAGATTTGCTGCAGCTTCTTTGATGACGTCTTCTCGATCTTGATCTTCTACTTTGATCGCCAGCTGTTTGATCAATTCCTGAGTGACATAGAAATTTTTCAGGTCAGTTTCAGCGCTTTCTTTCATTAAATGAATGATCTCTTCTGGCTTGATCTGATATTTGGGAGCTATTTCTTTTGCTTTTTGGTTTGCATAATTTTCAATAATTGTCTTAGGAAGATCAAATGGATTTTCAGCGATCAATTTGGAAAAGATCGCTTTCTTTTTGTTTTCCTTGTTTGTTTTTTCGATATTGGAACGTATTTGTTGCTCGATATCTTTCTGCAATTTTTCCAAGTTATCATATTCCAAATCTTTGGCGAATTCATCATTGATTTCTGGTAAATCCATTGTTTTGACAGTTTCGACTTCTATCAAGAATTCTCTACCAACGATATCTTTGCCCAGCTCATTATTAGCAGATTCTGGTTCTTTATCGAAAAGTATTGTTTTTATCTCATCCTTGGGCTTTGCCTTTTCTAATTTTTTATTGAATTCATCACAATAAGAATTATCTCCCAAAAAGAAAGTACGCTGCACCGTTTTGGATACATTTCCTTCTTCATCCAGAAATTTGAATTTTGCTTTGATCTCATCGCCGGTATCTGCTGTTTCAGCATCGATCCAATTCGCCAGTTCATACTGATATTTTTCCATAGTTTCTTCGATCATAGAATCTTGGAATTCTATCGGCTGGAAGGTAATGTCCAGATCTTTGTATTTTTCGATCTTGATCTCTGGCATCACTTCAAAAGAAAAAGTTGCTTTCAGCTCGTTTCCTTTTTGCCATTGAATATCAATTGGTTTAGCTTCATTGATAGGATGAACATCTTTTTCTTTTAAAGCATCATTATAATATTCAGATAATTTTTTTTCAAAAAATTCTTCTCGGGCATAGTCTTTATAATTTCTCTCGATCATAGAAAGGGGTGCTTTACCTTTGCGAAAACCTGGAATGACAACAAATTTACTCATTTTCTTGAGAATGAGATCATAATCTTTTTTTGCCTGTTCGGCAGGCACGATGATTGTCATTTCTGTGGATGTAGAAGTAAGTTCTTTGATTTCAATTTTCACGTTTTCTCCTTCAAAAAAATTGGTGCGAAAGAGGGGATTTGAACCCCTACAGGATTGCTCCCACTGGATTCTAAGTCCAGCGCGTCTACCAGTTCCACCACTTTCGCACGATTTAAATTATTTCATTTTTCTAAGAATCTGTTCGTATTCTTTTTCTATTTCTTTGTTACCGACCTGCTGTGCAGCGCGATAAACAAATTGAGCTGCTTCCTTTTTCTTATCTTCAGTGATCTCAAACCATTCTTGTCCATAATCAATGATCTTTTCATAGATCTTTTCTTGGTAAGAGCGATAGCAGAGGAATTTCAGATATTCTTCATTGGAAGGATCAAGTTCATGCGCCATCTCCAGATATTTGAGAGATTCTGTTACATTTCCCATATTTGCTAAATAATTGGAGAGATATACGATGGATTCGACGTTATCTGGATCTTGCTCAACAATGTTCTTGTAAGCGGCAACCACGCCGGAATCATTTTTTGTTTGTGAATAAACAACAGCCAAATTATGATAATTATCAATATTTTGTGGATTGATCCGAGATGCCTTCTGATACCATTCTATTGCTTTTTGATATTCTTCCATTTGAAAAAATTCATTAGCTATTTGGGTGCGGGCGATGTCATCTTCGGGATCCATTGCTGCTGCTTTGATCATAAATTCCAAAGATTTATTTTTATTTCCGATCTTATCGTGAATGAAAGAAAGCATACGAATTGTTTTAATGCTGTCTGGAGCTATTTCATAAACATAATTGAATTTTTTGATCGCCTCTTCATAATTTTCTTCATTCACCATATTTTGAGCTTCGATGAATAATTTTGTCCAACAATAATCTTTGAATGTTCTGGCATTTTCCAATTTTTCATCCAGATCAAATTTTCTAATGTTTTCTTTATAATAATCTTTTGCCTGATCCTGATCAACTTTTTGCAAAGAATCATATTTTGTTTGCACTTCAGTGATCAAATTGTCCAGCTTGTGATATAATTCATAAGCTTTTTTATAATCTTTATCAATTTCAAAATGGATAGAGGCTAATTTTTCCATCGCTTCCAGATGTTGTGGATTATTTTCCAAAACCTTTAAATATAGTGGCCTTGCCTTTTCAAAACGCTTTCCGCTATAATGCAGATTTCCAGAACGAAGATTCTTTTTTCCTTGAGCATCAAGGTCTTGCCAACTCGCTGAAAGATTCAGCGATAAAAAAATTATCAATATACTACCGAGCAATTTTGTGTTAAGATTCATAATAACCTCCGAATCTTCTATTTTTTTTTATTTAACACATAAATTAGTTGAGAGCAAAATTTTATCAAAGCTAATTACGTCAAGCATTTTAAAGTCGATAGCAATTTTGGAAAAAGACGTGAAAAAAAATTTACATTGACATTAATTTCTGGTCAGTTTTCAGAAAACTCTTGAATATCAAAGTAAAAAAATTTAGTTTCATAGCTGGAGGAAAAATGAAAAAAAATATGATCTTAGCATTGTTGTTAATATTTGTTTCAATCGTTCACGCTGGCGTTCTCTTCGTTGGTTTGGAATCTGATGGCATTCCAACCTATTCGTCAGATCTGGAAGGATTTCCCAATATTAGCTGGGAAACGCTTTATTCTTGTGAAGTTAGTGGTGCAGCTGCAACTCCCGACGGTATCATCTATTTGATCGAAGGAGCTTTTACCACGCATCTCTATTCTGCCACGCTCACATCATCACCTCAACAAATCTGCACTATTAGCGAAGATATGAGTGCCTTAGCTTTTGGTCGCGGAACTCTCTATGGATATTCCAATTATGCTGATCCCAAAGGTATTTACAGCATCGATCCTGATACCGGAACGGCAACTTTGGTTCTGGATGTTTACACAGGAACTGGCTATCGCTTTTTTGGTTTAGACTATAATCCTGAAGATGATCTATTTTATGGATATACAGAATATGGAACTTCTGGGCTTCATTCGATCAATATCGATACAGGAGAAATGATCCATCTGGTGGGAACGATCCCAGCAAGCAATGGTCAGGGAAGAGGTCTGGCTGTTGGAAATAATACAGTTTATCTCACGGCAACACGTGGTGATGATGGCATTCCCTATTTTGCCTATGATATTTCTCAGGGAGTTGGCGGAAGTTGGGTGGAATTTCCAAATCCTTATCCAGATCATCATTCTACTGGCGGGGCTGCTTTCATTCCAGATATTATTCCGACTATTCAGATCACGGGAAGTGTCGTGGGAAGCGATGCTCCGACTAGCGGAATCGCAGGTTGTGATGTGAATTTATCTGGAGATGAAAATTATCAGACAACGACAGATATGTTTGGCAATTTCATTTTTCCCGAAGTGCTGGCTGAGACAAATTATGAAATAGAAATAACCTATGATAATTATGAACCTTATTTTTCTGAGATACAAGCAGGTTTAGATGATCTTGATCTGGGAACAATAACCTTGATCGAGATCGCCTCTCCTCCTATGAATGTCGTTGCTATCCAAAATGATGAAGAAACAGAAGCGATCATCACTTGGGAAGCTCCTGATACTGGGCAAGATCGAGAATTCCAAGATTATCGGATCTATCGTTTTTTAGAAGTTTATAACGGAATGCCTTCTCTTTGGGAGTTAATCGCTCAAAACGTTACAGATACTTTCTACATCGATACTCAGTGGGCACAATTGACACCGGAAGTCTATCAGTTTGCCGTCGTAGCAGTATATTCCAACGGTGTCGAATCTGATCCTATCCTATCAAATAGTCTGGAAAAATTTCCAGTAATAGCCGATGAAAATATTATCCTGAAAAAAAATAGGATCAGTAATTATCCCAATCCTTTCAATCCCGATACGACCATCAAACTTGACCTGGTAAAATCTGGCGAGACCAAGCTGACAATTTATAATATGCAAGGGAAAAAGGTGAAAAAACTTATCGATGCCTATTATAAAAAAGGAGTATATGAAATATATTGGGATGGGCAAAATGATGGGGGAGAGGCTGTTGCGAGCGGAAATTATATTATTAAATTACAACAAGATGGCAAAGAAACAACAAGAAAAATGTTATTATTAAAATGATGAAAAATAACGACAAAGAAATGGAAAAGATCAATTTTGATTTAAACCATTTTCTCAAATCTATATCATTTGCCCTTGATTTTGTGGAGCAAGATGTTCTGGGCGCTAGCGTCAATCACTCACGCCGTGTGGCTTATATTGCTCTGCGTTTGGCCTATGAATTGCAGCTTTCGGAATCAGAAAAAAGTGATTTAGCCGCATATTCCATTATGCACGATAATGGTTTGTGCGAAGAAACGCTTTTTTCAGAGCTTGACTCTCGGGAAATGAAACAGCTGAAAAGGATCGAAAGTTTCAAAGAACATTGCCAAATTGGTGAGGATAATGTCGAACATTTTCCCTTCCAAAGTTCAAATAAAAATATCATCAAATATCACCATGAAAATTTTGATGGATCTGGTTTTTTTGGATTGCAAGGCTATGATATTCCTTTGCTTGCGCAGATCATTTCTCTGGCAGATTTCATTGATAATATCTTTCATTTTGAACGAAAAGATAGCAGGAATCTGATCATCGAATTTGTCAAAAAAGAAAGGAAGAAACGTTATTCCGCAGAATTAACTGATGCCTTTTTGAAGATAAGTTTGCAGCTGAAATTCTGGCTGGATCTAAGAAATGAAGCAATTCAATTTGCTCTGGATGAATACTTTGTTCCGAATAATTTGCTTCTTAACTGGCAAGAAATATTGGACATTACAAAAACATTTTCTAAGATCGTTGATTCCAAATCAAAATTTACCGCCAGACATACCAGCGGGCTGATGGAAAAAGCAAAATTAGCTGCAGACTTTTATGGATTTTCTCAGGACAAGAAAACTAAATTTCTGATCGCTGCCAGTTTACACGATCTGGGGAAATTAGCTATTCCCACAGAGATCCTGGAAAAAAATGGAAAATTGAATACCCAGGAAATAAACTCAATCAGGACTCATACGTATTACACGAAATTTGCTCTCAAGAAGATAGATCATTTCGAAAATATTCGTGAATGGGGTGCCAATCATCATGAAAAGCTGAATGGAAAAGGCTATCCCGAACGACTTGTAGCAGAAGAACTTGATTTCAATTCTCGTTTGATGGCTTGCTTGGATATTTTTCAGGCTCTCATCGAAGATCGGCCCTACCGCAATGGATTGTCTTTTGCAACGGTGAAAAGAATAATGAATGAAATGGCTGATCATAATTCGATCGATAGCAAAATAGTTAAGGAAATTTTACCATTTTTAAAAGAACAATTAGAGATATAGAATTCTGGAAATATCTGTTTTTGATCCAAAATTTGGAAAATATCTGACAAAAACCAGATCGCACTTTTCTTGAAATGAATGCTCATCGGTTTTTTTTTGAGTGAAGCTTTGAAAAGTAACCTTGCGAAGCCTTCTTGCACTATTTCATTCAGATCCGGATTCGTAAGGTTAGGATTTCAAGAAGCTCTCGAAATTGGAATGTCGAGTTACGTGATGTAATTTGTGTTAATTCGCGTTAATTCGTGGTTTCTTTTATGGTGAACTCTCGAAATTGGAATGTCGAGTTACGCGAAATTTCCCAAACTATTTTCTACCGATCAAAAAGAGTGAGTTCGCAGGAGCGTAGCCATATTGCAAAATATGAGCTTTGATCTTAGCTAATTCTCGTTTTAAAGGATGATCATTTTCCGCTCTAATTTGCATTTTTTCGATCATTTTTGTATAATGAGCGAGTAACTTTTCATCTTTTGGATTTTCCAGTGGATAAGTATGGTCGATTAAATTTCGTTTTTGTAAATTTATGGTGGAAAATAACTCAACTATTTCAGATCGTTTAAATGTTTCATTGTGGGTTTTTCCTTTCAGCCTGTCTAATTTTGCACTCCAATGATGCAGAAGAACATGGCTGTTTTGTGCTTCAGTCAAGTCATCACGATACATTTCTTGCACGATGAAATATCCATCTTTTTTCAGAACTTGATAGAGATTTTGTAGAATTTTCTGCGGTTGATCCAGATGATGCAGAGAATTTGAGAGGCAGACAGCATCGAAATATTCAGGACGAAAATCAAGGGAATGCGCATCCATTCTGATGAATTTTACTTCTTGATCAGGGAAATTCTTTTCCAGATATTCTTTGCTTTTAGCTTCTATATCGATGGCAATGATCTTTCCAAAATGTTTGAAATGTTTGATATAGTTGATAAATTCGCCTCGTCCCGTTGCTGCATCAAGGACAAGGTCAGCTTCAATCTCAGTTAAAAAGTGGTGAATATTTTGTTTTACCATTTACCCAGAATTTTATCTGAAATGAGCAGACGCATTTCTTCCTGCTTTCGCAAAAGTTGATAATAACGATTCAGATAGGAAATTTGCGAGTTTTGATAATCCAATTTTATACGATCTAATTCTAATAAACTGATAACGCCAAGATTATACTGTTGCTGAGCCATTTGAAGATTTTCTTCTGCCAATTTTAACTTCTGTTGGTAAAGATCGCGTGTGTTTTCTAAATTTTTCAATTCTTTCTCAAGGATCTGCCAGTTTTTTTCTAATTCATTTTTTGCCAGCTCATAAGCAAGCTTTTGCAATTTCAAATTGCGACGTGTTTTTCCCAAATTTTCTTTCTTATCAAGAAGATCAAAAATATCATAGCTGGCGTTGAGAGCAAGCGTATTGGAACTTCGCTGATAATCACCAAAAGCATAGACATCATCAGGATCATTGTGATATAAAGAATAGCTGAGTGAAAGGGATGGTAAAAAATTCATTTTTTGTTGGAAAAGATTGATCTCACTTTTTTTAATTTCATTTTTTCGCTGTTCCAGAGAGAGATTCAGTCGGAACTTAGGAATTTGCCATTCTGAGATATTTGGTTCTTGAAAAATGTAGCCCCGATCTTCATGATCGAGAAAGAGAAAAAGTTCTGAACGTGTTTTGGAAAGAGAAATTTCTGCATCTTTCACCGCAATTTGATAATCGATCAGCGAATTTTCACTTTGTTTGAGATCAAGCTTGGATTTTTCGCCGTTCTCAAATTGGATCTGGATCTGTTTGTGGATATGCTGCTGAAGCTTGAGATTGCTTTTTTGGATCTCGAGATTTTTCTGTGCTTCCAAAATTGATAAAAAATCCGAAAAGATCGAATAGACTACCTGTTTCTTCTGGTCAAGGTCGGAAATTTCAGCATTTTTCATATCCAGAATAGAAAAGCGCACATTGTAATAACTCGGTTCATTCAAGAAAAAACTTTTATTGAGAGAAAGTGATGCGTTATTTTCCCATTCATTGGTTTGATCGAAATTGCGTGAACTGCCAAAAGAAGCGGAGAAACCAGGCAGAAGATCAAGATAGCTACTGCGCAGATCACTTTTGGCATTCTGCAAATAAATTTTTTGACTCTGCATATCATATGAATTTTCTAAGCCTATTCGGATAAGGTCTTCCAGTTTATAATTTTCACAAAAAACTGTCTGGAAAATAATTAACAGCATCAAGATCGCAACAAACTTCTTCATAAAAATCTCCATAATTAGGGTTCTGATATTTTTTTGTTTAGCTGATTTTTGTGGCTTTGCTTGTCCAGAAATTTTTCTTTAAAGTTTGCAAAAAAGATGTAACAATTTTTTTTTTGGACGTTATCATAAATAGAAAATGAGGATGAAAATTTTGAGCAGAGAAATAGAAAAAGTAATAAAAGCAAAAAAAGATCTTGGAGAATTCGATTATTTGTATCGAAAATATTTTCCGAAGATAAATAATTTTGTTTTTCATAGAGTGCAAGACGATGCCGTGCGTAATGAGATTGTTTCTAACGTGTTTTTCAAAGCAATGAAGAATCTGACCAGATTTCGTTTTTTTACATCTCGACGCAGCAGCTTTTCAGCTTGGTTATATCGCATCGCTCTCAGCGAAATGAATCAATATTTTCGGGAACGTAAGCGCGAACAAAAGCTCCAGCAGAAATTGAATTGGAATACAGTGCAAGGCGAAGATTTCGAGATCGATTATTCCAATCTTAAAAGGAAATTGGGTGAACTATCTTCTGACGAGCAAAATCTGATCTCGCTACGATTTTTTGAGAAAATGAGTTATCAAGAGATCGGCGAAATATTGAAAAAGAAAGAAGGCACAGTGAAAGTGCGGATGCATCGTCTTTTAAAAAAAATCCGCTCTCAACTCGAAAAGGAGATGAAATGAAAAACCTTGAAAAAAAATTGTTTGAGATGAAAATTCCACAGATCGAAAATGATCCTTTTGAAGAAAAACTACGTAATGAATTGATCGCCAGATATCATTCACCCGAACAGCATTATCGCAAAAAATTCCGCTATGCTGTTACTTTCGCTGGCATATTAGCATTTTTTCTCATCATCAGTATCATTTTTCCCAGAATCACTTCCAGTATAAATCAATTTGCTTTCCAATCACAACAAAAAGAAGAAGCTATAGAAAAAGTTGATTATAATAGCGATTTCTATGATATTTCAGAAAATTTCAGCAAAAATTTTTTCTATACTTCAATTCATAATCCAGATATCAAAAAAAGAATTGATCCCAAAAAATATAAGGAAGAAAAAGCTTATCTAATTCGGAAATATATCTCGCCCGATTCGCAAGCTGTTATGATCATTTCTGAATTCAACAGATCAAACAAAATACAGAAACCGCGCGAAGCGAGTTTCTGAAGGAGAAAAAAATGAGAAAAACAATTACTTTTTTGTGTTTTCTGATAATGATTTTTGTTTCGCTATCTGCTTTGAACAATGTGCGGATGGGACTAATTTTAGGAGAGCTTGAACCGGAAAAATATTCTGAACTAAAGCATGGAGTCGTTGTCAACAAAGTCATCGCAGATTCACCAGCAGAAAAAGCTGGATTGGAAAAGGATGATATTCTTTTGGAAATTGATGACGATAAGATATTCACTATCGATCAAATTCACAAGATGCTCTCTTTTTATCAACCAGGTGACGAGATCAAGATTGATTTTTTGCGAGATCAAAAAAGGAAAAAATGCAAACTTGTTTTGGCGGAATCGTCTCTTTTTCACCGAGAAAAAAAAGCATACATTGGAATTTTTTTGACAGAATTGGAAGAAGAAGATAGAGAAGATTATCAAGAAAATTTTGGCTTGAAGATAACGAGGATCAGTGAAGATTCTCCCGCAGAAAAAGCTGGATTAAAAAAAGGTGATTTCCTGATGAAATTCCAAAATGAAAAACTTTATACTGCTGAACAGCTCCAGAAAATGCTGGAAAATTATGAACCTGAAGAAAAAGTTACTCTCAATATTTTTAGAAATGGAAAGGAAAAAGAGATCGAATTGACTTTGGGCAAAACAGAAAAGATCAATGACTTCTTCTTTGACAGCGAAGAATTTCCCTTTTCACTCGACTTCATGCCTGGCAATGTCCTGTTTTACAAATATGATATAAATGATGATGAGAAATGGATCGGTGTGCGCTTGAAGATTGAAGAGAAACAGGAAAACAAGAACGGAGAAAATAAGACGACTAAAACGATGACCGTAAAAGAAGTATTTGCCGATTCACCAGCTGAAAAAGCGGGTTTTCAGGTGGGCGATGAAATTTTATCGATCAATGGTAAAAAGGATGTGATCCTGCGTGACATTATCCAAGAAAAAGAGATCGGAGATACGATCAATATGGAGATATCTCGTAATGGTGAGATTATAAATATCACAACCAGGATCGGTGAAAAAGTGAGAGGCAGAAATGATGTGCGCTTAAAATTAGAAAATGGTGAAGTGAAAGTTATGATCGATGGTCTTGAAAAACACTGGCAAGATCTTGATACAATGAAAGATGATCTAGACGATATACGGATTATAAAGGAGTTCAAATTGGACGAGATAAACAATATGAAAAATTCACTACAGGAAATAAAAGAAGAATTGAAAGATGTCGATATAGAAATCGAAATCTTTGAAGATAAAAAAGAAGAATTCTGATTCTCATTCCTCCTTCTAATAGCAAGAGACCTTTCAGCTTGCCCTGGTTGAAAGGTCTTTTCTTTTTGAAAAATTTGGAAAAATAAGTTGCCGAAAAGTCATTAAAATATTTTGTCTCGAAAAAAATTTCCGTTAATTTTTTGGAGGAATCATGAAAAAGTATTTTCTGCTTCTTATCTTTTTACTTAGCTTCAGCTTGCTATTTTCTGTCCCACGCTGCGCCAGAACAAATCAAGCTTTTGCTGAGAATTACTACGAATTGACAAGAGCCGATTCAGCACACGGTTTTGATGTGACACATTATGACATTTCAATGCAGATAGATAATGCAAATGATTTTATTTCGGGGACAGTTATTGCCCAGATCGTTGCCGAAGAAACGCTGAGCGAGATCATTTTTGAATTGGAACAGATGACCGTGAATAACGTTTTATTGAATAATAGTAATGCAGATTTCACTTATGATGATCATGAGATAACGATCCAGTTACAAAATATTAACGCTGGAGATGTATTTTCGCTAATAGTTGATTACGAGGGAAATCCGCTTTGGGATGGATTGGGTATGTTTTTTTCCAATTACCATGTTTTCACGATTTCAGACCCGAATGCTTCTCGCTATTGGTGGCCCTGTTATGATCATCCCTGGGATAAAGCTGTCACCGACCTTCATATCACGGTGCGCGAAGATTGGGAAGTTGCCAGCAATGGAATTTTGACAGATGTTGTGAATAATGGAAATGGAACGCGAACACATCACTGGGAAGGCGGAAATCCGATGGCGACATATCTTGTTTCTCTGGTTTGCCAGGAATTGGTTGAATTGAATGATAATTTTGGCGATATTCCCATACAAAATTTTGTGCCACCAGGAATGGTTTCCAATGCAACCGAAGATTTTTCCAATCTTCCTTTTATGATGCAGGTATATTCTGATCTTTATGGCGATTATCCTTTCGAAAAATATGGAAATGCCGTCACCAGTTTTGCAACCTATGCCGCGATGGAACATCAGACAATGACAACCTTGAACAATTCTTTGATCACCGGAAATCATACCTATGAAACGATCATCGCTCATGAACTTTCACATCAGTGGTTTGGCGATTGTCTAACCGCTTTGACCTGGAAAGATATTTGGCTTTCGGAAGGTTTTGCCACTTATTCGGAAGCGCTTTATACAGAACATTGGCAGGATTATCAAGCAATGTTGGATTATACGCGCATCTCCATCCAGAATTATTATAAAAATTGGGCGGGAAACACACCTTATGTTGTCTATGATCCTCCAGCTGGTGCTTTTTTTACTCCAGCCACTTACGAAAAACCCGCTTCTGTTCTGCATATGTTACGCCGTATCGTTGGCAATGATACGTTTTTCGAGATTTTGCAAACATATTTCAACAAATTCCATAATGGAAATGTGATCACAGATGATTTCGTTGCGGTTTGTGATTCTCTTACGCAAAATGATTATTTGCAAACTTTTTTCGAAGATTGGATTTTCAAATCGGGAACGCCAAAATTTGAATTTTCGTGGCTCATCAAGAATGATCCTGTCAATCCTGAATTAATGACCTTCGTTAAATCTAATTCTAATGGCACAGCAGAATTTATCGGACTTCCTGTTCCTCTTCAAATTAATTATGAAACATATTACGATTCTGTTTTGGTCTCTTCAGCTCCTTCGGGATCAGAGATGCAATCTATTATTCCACTTGCAGATATAAATTTTGAGAGCTTGGAATTTGATCCCGATAGCTGGGTGCTATCAAGAGGATCGACCCACAAAAATGTCCAGATCAATAATGCTTATGCCGCCGATGAAATGGTAGTTGTTTATTGGAATGAATTTCTTCCCGAGATTGGGGTGGATGGCTATGATATTTATCGTTCTGATCAACCAAACGATGATTTTGTCAAGATCAATTCAGAATTGATAACAGAAAATTCTTACTGGGACGAAAATGTGCAGAATGGAACGACATATTACTACAAAATTAAAGCAGTGATCGATGAATTTTCCACAATGTTTTCTGAAATTTATCAAGCAACACCATTGGAATTTCCTCTTGATCAAGGAATTTTAGTCGTCGATGAAACAGTAGATGGCCCCGGCACGCAGGGCAATCCTGATGATGCTATGGTAGATCAATTTTACCAAAATGTTTTAAATACGGATTTCACAGCGTGGGATTATAATGATGAAGGAGCACCGGGTTTGGATAATTTGCGTCATTATTCAATTGTTATCTGGCATGATGATGATCTGAATCAGCCGTTATTGGAAGATGATCTCGATGATCTGGGCTGCTACCTTGTGAGTGGTGGAAATTTGATCATTTCAGGCTGGAAAACAGCCAATGAGATTCCTGATGATTTCAAAAGTGATTTTCTTGATATTGGACAAACGCAACTTGTTTCCGAATGGGAATTCACAAATGCCAGCTCATCAGATTATTCAGCACTTTCTCTCGACCCAGATAAGCTCAATCCTGCTTTCGGTGGAACTTTGCCCTACGTTTGTCTTTTCCCTGATGCAAATAATGGTTTTTATCAATTCGATGGAATTGCTGGCAGCTCCTACATCGGAGAAGATTGTGCTGTCAAATCTGAGCCAGAAGGCACTTTTGCGCTGTTTGGATTTCCACTTTATTTCTTTTTGGAAAATGACGTAACACTCTTTTTTGATCAGATACTTGCTGAAATTGGAGGATCGAAAGTTACACAACTCATTATCCCAAAAGCAAATAAACTATTCCAGAATTTTCCCAATCCCTTCAACCCTTCAACGACTATCTCGTTTTCTCTCACCACGGAAAACACAGAGAGCACGGAGATAATTATTTATAATTTGAAAGGACAGAACATTCGCACTCTGCCTGTCACTCTGAGCGGAGTCGAAGAGCTCAAGATGACAAAGACCTGGAACGGACGAGATGAAAACAATAAACCCGTCAGCAGCGGAGTATATTTCTATCAATTGCAGGTAGATGGAAAACTTGTCGCTAGCAGAAAGATGTTGCTAGTGAAGTGAGATGAGTGATGGGTGATGGGAGAAGGGAGAAGGGAGAAGGGAGAAGGGAGAAGGGA
>JAGYMQ010000094.1 GCA_018400535.1 Candidatus Cloacimonadota bacterium | reverse complement strand
TTCAACTTTTAACTTTTCACCTTTCCCTTTTCACCTTTCACCTTTCCCATTCTTCACTCATCATTCTCCACTCATCTTACTTTATCAGCAACATTTTCTTGCTATCGATCGTTTCTTTGTCTATCTGCAATTGATAGAAATAAACTCCGCTACTGACGGGTTTATTGTTTTCATCTCGTCCGTTCCAGACTATGGAGTGCCTCATCTGCGATGATGCAGCATCGACACAGTCGATGCACTCCAAAGTGCGAATTTTCTGTCCTTTCAAATTATAGATTATGATCTCTGTGTTTTCCGTGCTTTCCGTGGTGAGTGAAAAAGAAATTGTTGTAGTTGGATTGAAAGGATTGGGATAATTTTGATACAATTTTATCTTGGGAACGATTATCTGTCCTGCCTCAGAACCAGAACTGGAAATAATCTTGATTTTATCGATCCACCAGCCGGGATCATCGATCGAGTCGTCTGTTACCAATTTGAAGCGTAAATAAACGTGATGATCAACAAGTTCAGGGATAAAAATGAATTCTTTTTGCCAGGGTTTCATTTTTCCGCTGAAAGAGATTAATTCATTCCAATCGTTATTATTAAAAGAATATTCCACCGAACAAAAATCGTGGTCATGTTCGGTTTGATATTTATGCCAGAAAGTTAGCACAGCATCATTGGAAACGCCGTTAAGATTGATCGGGACAGAAGTTTGTGCAATTGCTGTAATGCCATTTTCATAAAATTCATCAGGACTATCAGTGATCGCAAAATTTCCATTATAAGAATTATCTGTGAGTGTCCAACCTCCGGAAAATTCCCAATCGGAGGGCGTTTCTTCCCAATCTTCAGCAAAAACTGTGATCGCATCAACTAATTGTATTTCGGGAATCGTATTCGTGCCTTCGGTGAGGTTTACTGTTTGCTGATGAGGAACTTCTCCGTCAACGATTATTATTAAAGTGTTTTCGCCGGCATAATTTTGGAAATTGAAACTTCCATCTGTGAAAGAAAGCGTGTCAGTTGCAATATATTCACTATTTAAAACGAGCAAAGTGCCGTCAACTGGAGTTCCATTTGCAGTAACCGATCCAAAGACATCTGCTTCTGGCAAAGGATCAAGCTGGACATTTTGCACTTTCCAGAGAGAATTATTCACCGTCACACCGCTTATATTCTTGATCTCATAGCCTTTTTTCACGATTTTCATTGAATAAGTTCCGGGCATCAAAGGCCGCCAATATCGTCCATATTCTTGATCTGAAATTCGTGGTTCAAAGAATGACGCGTGATATTGGGGAATGATCACTTCTGCAGCTAGCGGTTCTCCTGTGTCAGCATCTGTGACATTTCCGGTGAGCATAGCAGCATCTGCATTATAGCCTAAGGCTCGGTCAAGTAACCAATAAGCACCAATCGAACAGCGCTCACAAGTATCATCGACGATTGCGGGTGGTGGCTGTATATTCTGTGTTCCACATTCGATCAATAGCTGAAAAGTGCCATAAGTTTTATAGAACCAATCGTGAGCATTTCCTTTTCTACCATTGGAAGGATAGCATTCATAAGGTCCAGAGCCATCTTCTTTGATGATGAGATCAGCAACATTTTGGCCAATAGATTGAGCCAAATCAAAATCTGGCGATTCTTTGATACCGTCCCATTTAAAAGAATAATACACTTTTTCCGAGAAATTTCCTGTTCGAGAAGAATGCCAGTTTATTGAATAAATAATATGTTGTTGTTCAGCAAAATCTCTGATCGTTTGAGTTCCACCTTCTGAGAAAGGGGAAGGACCGCGATAATAGTCATTCCATTCTTCTGCACCTCCAGCATAAAGCGTGTCACCGTGAATCCAATTGAAACCATAATTTCGATTGAGATCAACGCCATCAATATCTCCGCCAGAGCCTGTTTCATAATCGAAGATGCCGTTCAGATTGTTGTCGCGTTTATTTTTTCGATATGTCACATCCCAGCCATCCATCACCACTTGCAGGCCTTCAGGATTATATGTTGGGATGAACCACATTTCCAAATTATCGATCCAGACATTGTAGGGATCGACAAATCTATTTTCGATGATATCTTCGATCATGAACATCGTGATCTCGACACCGAGTACTTCTTCAGCGTGGCATTGTCCGGCATACATCACAGCAGGTTCATCTTCGTCAATCGCAGGATTATCGGAAATTTTGAGTGCATAGATCGGAATTTCAGCTTGATAAGGATTTGCCCCCAAAGTGCTGCCAATAATTTCCACGTGGCAATAATCGGGAAAATTCGTTTGCAATGAATCCAATTTCTGGATGATCTCTGCATAGGTGTGATAGCGCTCATCCAATCCAACTTGCGCTGCCAGATTCACTGCAAAAATAACTAATATCAGTATCCACAATTTTTTCATAATGTCCTTCTTTTTATATCTTTAAGAGAACAATTTCTTTCACAATACCTCCTGTGAAATTTCCTTTATTTCATCAGGATCATTTTTCGGGTCTCACTCTCAAATTCTTTTGCTTTCAAACGATAAAAATAAATTCCAGAACCGACAGACCTATCATAGTTATCTTTTCCATTCCACAGCACGGAATTTTGTTCAGAAGTGATCGCAAACTTTTTCACGAGTTGTCCTTTGATGTTATAGATTTCCAATTTTAGAGCTTCCAGATCACGATCTTGCAAACTAAATTTTATCGTGGTGGTGGGATTGAAAGGATTAGGATAATTTTGTAGCAAGGCATTTTTTTCAGGTTGGATCACATTATCTTCAGAAAAGACTGGTTCGTAATTCAATTTTTGAGCATAAACATTGTAAATATCAGTTTTTCCGCTGGAGCGAGTATCCTGCCAGATCACATAAGAATGATCTCCATAACTATTTGCGATTGGTTGATTTTGGTTACGGATCGCATTATTAACGAGGAATCCTTGTTCTGGCCACATTAGATTCCCACTACTATCGAGATATTGCGCATAGAGATTTGATTGATCTTCGTTTTGATAATCTTCCCAAAAGACCATGAATTCTGTTCCGTTTGAAGTAAAGTATGGAGAAACCTGATCATAGGTAGTATCAGCGGCAACTTCGACGCCGTCTGTCATCCAGAGCTGTACTCCATCTTCGTTATATTTTTGCATATAAACGTCATAATGTGAGCCGGAGCGGAAATCTTCCCAGATCATGAAAAAACCATTATCTTCCATAAACAGGAAATTATTGATATTTTGATCATTCGTGTGAGCAAGCAGCGGAATGCCGTCAGTATCCCACAAGATATTTCCGTCAGGAGAGATCAACTGTCCATAGATATCCAGATCGCCATTGCGGAAATCATCCCAAATGACCAAAATCCCTTCTGGCAAGATGATACCTTTTCCATTTTCTTGACGGCCATCTGCCATGCAAACTTCCAAACCTTCATCAGGCCAGCCAGCAGCTGTATTTCCATTTTCATCGACGAGTTTGCAGAAGATATTTTCGTTATTATAGCCAACGCTTTGCCAGATAAAATAATTTTCGGTGACATCGGTCAATTCATCATTGCCGATGCGATCTGCGATCACGACGCCGGCGTCATCCCAGGCCAGATTTCCATTCACGATCTTTTGTGCAGAAATGCGGGAATCCATAAAATCTGTAAAATCTTCCCAGCCGATATAAAATTCATTTGTCCCGTTATTATTTCGGAAAGAAATATTACATTTTTCTTGTTGAGCATAACTTTCTCCCACCTGAATTCCGCTGGCAGAAGACCAGAGATAATTATTTTCGGTATCTACTGCCTGGGCAAAGATCTGCTTGAAACCTTCGCGATTTTCTTCCCAACAAGCAGCAATAATTCCATCATCAGTGATCAAAGCTTCATAATTTTCTTGATCATAGCCGGATGATACGGTGATCGGCTCGCCATCTTCGATCAGGCCAAAGCTGCCATCACTATTCAGCACTTGCATATAAATTTGGATCCCAGCATTTGAATCTCTGGTATCACGCCAGAGAATGATCTGTTCATCATCATTTGGTAGCATTGAATGATTCAAGGCATTTCCTGATAATCCATAAAAGATCAATTCTCCATCAGCTGTGAGTTGGACATTTCCGTTCTCCGTCATCACTTGATAGTATAAAGCTGTCGAGCCCGTGCGATTATCGCCCCACATAAAGAATATTTTTGAATTGGAAATACGGACAACGGGAGAGAATTGAAACCCGGAGATTGAGCAGACAATTTCTCCATTTTCGGCAAATAAGGGATTTCCAGATGAATCAAAATGTTGGGTGAAAATATCGCCATAAGGATGATTTTCGAATCGACAATCTTCCCAAACTAACCAGACTCCGCCCTCGTCATCACCTTTCAGCCGTGGATTGATCTGATCATTCAATTCAAGGGCAACCGGCAATCCATCATTTTGCCAGATCTTGCTGCCGTCAGTCGCTAATTTCTGCATATAAAGGTCTTTATATTCCTGAGCGATCTCGTTACGCCCATCTTCCCAGACGATAAAAGCTCCACCCTCAGAATCTTCAGTCACCCGCGGATTTTTTTGCACACCGTCACCAGAATAGACAGATATCTCTGGTGACCACAACAGATTTCCATCAAGATCTATCCTTTGGGCATAAATATCACCGAAACCGTCATCTCGTTTATCACGCCAGGCAACAATAAAATTTCCTGTTCCATCGGGAGTGATCTTTGGTTTTTCCTGAGTATTGGCTGCATCAACCAGAATTGTTCCATTTTCACCCCAGAGCATAGAGCCATCTGCGGCGATTCTTTGCATATAAATATTTTCGTTATTGGCATCACGTGTATCGTGCCAGAGTGCGATCGCTCCACCTTCGCCATCTTGCCAGAAAGTATGTTGATTCTGTTCGCCAGCAGCATTCACGATCGCCTTGCCATCAACGTCCCAGCCGGCAACTATGTTTCCATCAGCATCAACGTGAGTTCCATAGATATCAGAGCCACCAGTATTGCGATTATCGATCCAGATCACGTAAGCTCCGCCATCATCATCGGGCACAATGTTTAAGGAGATTTGAATATTTTCGGCAGTGCAAAGCTGAACACCTTCTTCCGCCCACAATAATTCTCCATTTTCGTTTAATTTCTGGATAAAGACATCACCAGAATCTTCATAACGGAAATCAACCCAGGCGATGATCAAGCCGTTATCAGAGGAGCGGATCACAACTGGATCTTCCTGGCGATTGATCTCACCATTCACCAAAGTGGCAACATCGCTCCACATTTTATTTCCATTATCATCCATTCTTTGTGCCCAGACATCACGATCACCAAAACGTGTGTCGGACCAAACGTAAACAACGCTTCCGTCTGTCATTTCTGCGGAAGAACGATACCATTCGATATTTTCACCTTGTCTAATTGCTTTTTCTGTTGACCATTGAATCTGGGCAAAACTATTAATTGCAAAAAGGATCAGTATAATGATCATCAATTTTTTCATTTTTTTTCTCCATTAATATTTTTTCTTATTTTTTTATTCAATTTATCAAGGAAAAAACTAAGACTATCAATCTAAATTTCATTTATTTTAGCATCAACATCTTTTTGATCTTTTCATAATCGGAAGTTTCCAATCGATAGAAATAGATGCCGCTCGCTACTTTTTTTCCTTGATCATCGATTCCATTCCAACTAAGAGAATAGCTTCCTGAGTCAAGATTTTTATGAATTAGTGTTTTCACCTTTTGTCCTTTGATATTATAAATGCTCAAATCAACCAAATCTGGATGGGAAGAACGGAGGTCAAAAGATATAGTTGTAGAAGGATTGAAAGGATTGGGATA
>JAGYMQ010000093.1 GCA_018400535.1 Candidatus Cloacimonadota bacterium | reverse complement strand
CCGATATTGGAAGTTTCGGCAGTTGATACATCCGGAACACTCAGCATTTGCAGGTAGGCGTAACCATCATTGGTCGAACCATCCATTGCCCAGATATTCGTAAAGTCCCAGCCGACATTGGTGAAAGTGGACTGAGTTTGCATGTTGGCGGTGATTTCGCCAATAACCCAGTCAGGATCGCTCGCATTACCAACTCCGACAGTCGTTCCGGAAGTCTCTGTATCCCAGAAGCAGGCAGCGCCGGGATTACCTGACAATGCACCTATCAAGCCGCCGGTATTGCCGGTTCCTCCGCTTGGAACAGCACCCGTGCTGTAACAATTGTTGATTGAAATGTTATAAGCCACTCCACCAATAAGACCGCCGATATTGCCACTGTTGCTGGTAGCGTTATCGATAATGTCGCCACGGCTGTAACAGTTCTCAATTTTGGAACCCGTACCGGCACGAGCAATAAGACCAACCAAGCCGCCGGCGTTGTTTGTGAATTCGCCATCCTTGCTGATAGTAATATCTCCGCTGCTGTAACAAGAGCTTATGGTTACTGCTTCATTAATATTAATATTAGCGATTAATCCCCCCTGAGTACCCTCAGCGGTTACATCTGCTGTGCTGTAGGAATTCTCCAAAGTAGGATTGCCATTATTACCGGCTCCTAGTCTTCCTATCAATCCTCCAACATTCGTGTTACCTTCCACCGATCCTGAAACATGGCAGTTTGTAATGTTTAAATTATTATAATCAAAACTTCCTATCAAGCCTCCAACATCTATATTACCTGTAACATCTGCATTGGTCACTCCCAGGTTGGAAAGATTGCCGCCATCAAAAATAAACCCAAACAGACCTACATTATCCTGACCTGGCTTGTTAATAAACAGATAATCAATGGCGTGGTTTTGTCCGTCGTAAGAGCCGTTGAATTCGGTTGTGTTCCCGATAGGCGAGAATCCCTGTCCGGTATTGATGTAGGCAGTGCTTTTGGCAGCAATGTCTGCGGGTTGCTCGAAATACTTGTTATCGTCCCAGATGGCTGTACCGCCGCCTTCCGAGAGCCAGTAGAGGTTGTTGAGCGTGGCAATTTGGTAAGGCGTTCCGGAAGAGCCGTCGCCTGTGGGTACATCGGTTACCACCCACCAGGAAGGAACCGGGTAGCCGTCGTTATCGGTTTTGGCGCTGATGAGGTTCATGTTCCACCAGTCGTTGATGCCGGCGTCATTATTGGTTGTGCCCACAAAATCCCAGGCTGTGGTCAACCCGCTTGTAGCTGTGTTGGTGAAAGTGGCAATATCTTTCATCTGAGAGCTGGTTTTTCCTGTGCCGCCCTCGCTGCCGGAAAGCCCCGAAGTTTGGGTATCCCAGAAGCAGTTGGTTACTGCAACATTGCCATCAACCAGTCCGCCGCCACCGGTTGTTGCCGTCACCAGTCCTGTTGCATAACAATTGTTGATGGTTTCCAGATTGGCGCCTGCCAGGCCACCTACATATTCTTCGCCGGTTACAGCAGCTCTGGAACCGCAGTTTTGGATGCTTGCGCTCAGCAGGTTATAGCCAACCAGTCCTCCCACAAAATTGTTGCCGGTAACCGAACCGCTGGTAAAACACATGTCAATAACGGTAGAACTTCCGCTGGTTTTGCCTGCAAGTGCGCCCACATAATCATTTCCGGTAACATCCGCGCTTGTTAAACCAAGGTTTTTGATTTCTCCGTCTTCTACATAACCGAACATGCCAATATAGTCTGTGCTACTTTGATCAATAGTAAGATTGCTAATGATACTTCCCTGCCCGTTATACGAGCCCGTGAATTTTGTGGTACTGTTACCGATGGGAGAAATTCCACCTGCAGTTGCATCGATATCTGCAGTCTGGATAAAATACTTGTCCCAAGAACTGCTGTTTTGAGTGAGCCAGTACAGGTTGTCCAAGGTTTCAATCTGATAGGGATTCGATTCCGAACCATCACCTGAAGACGGTGGCGTTGATGTTTGGGCAAAAAGATTTACTGCCAATAACAAACTAAAAACTAACATAAATTTGGTTTTCATTTTTTCCTCCTTCATAAAGATATTTTTTATACTAATTGTGTTACTTCATTCATAATCTTGAAATCGCTGTTTTGCAGCAATTCGATGATTTCTTGCAAATTCGGCGAGATAATTAGATTGATCTCTAGATCGGGGTAAAGGGAACGAATAGTTCGTAAAAAACGGATATCAGATAAATTATGGATATAAAGATAAAGTGTTGAATAATCTTGTTTGGACATCAATTCTAATAGCTTGTTCTTTTGTGTTGCGAAATGGGCGTCATATCCTTTATTCTGAAAGAATTCGGATAATTCTTTTTTTGCCTGGAAATTTTTGAAATAGACAATAATTTTTTTCATAATATACTCTCGATAAATATTAGCAGAAATCGTGCCAATCAAATTTATCGGCTATTTACCTATTTTTAAAGGAGTTAAGTAAATTATGGTTTATTGATGTTCGAACGATATCGTTCATTAACAACTGCTGAATGATTGCCTACAATTGCTGCTAATTTTCTTGATAGCTGGTGGTTATGGTCATTGAACGAAATCGTTCAGCAAGATCGGGCAGAAGCGTTCGATTTTATGGAAATGAAAGTTATCTAGAAAAAATAACATGCTATAGAAAGCAGAGTCGAACTATTATATGTTAATTTTAATGTTTTAGCTCTTCGACTTCGCTCAGGGTGATAATTTATTTAGTTCTTACATTTTAACACAATCGAGGCTACTAACGAAAAAACTAATAATCTAAATTATATTTTTTTATCCTGCGATTCAAACTGGTGCGAGTAATCTGCAAAAGTCCAGCTGCCTTAGTTTTGTTATTTCCCGTTTTCTGCAATGCTTTGCGGATCATCTTTTCTTCCAGCTTTTCCAATTGAGACAGGGCAAGGTTGGAAAGATCGGTAAATTCATGAAAATCAGCATTTTCTATTTGATCAAGATCTATATTTAGTTTTAGATATTTATCATTTGGTTGAGAAATAATAACTGCTTTTTCCACCAGATTTTTCAATTCGCGGATATTACCAGGGAAATCATATTTTTGCAATTTGTCCAAAGTATCTGATCTCACAACTTTAAGATTTTTCTTCATTGCCAGACAGAATAGACGAGTGAAATGATCCAGCAATAAAGGAATATCCTCTTTACGTTCTCGCAAGGGTGGTAGATGAATCCTGAATTTATTTAAACGATAATAAAGGTCTTTTCTGAACAGTTTTTTTTTTACCAGCTTTTCCAGATTCTTATTTGTAGAAACGATCAAACGCAGATCTAACGGGATATCTTGATTAGAGCCAACACGGCGGATCTTTCTTTCTTCCAAAACACGCAATAATTTTGCTTGCATAAAAAGAGGCATATCGCCGATCTCATCAAGGAATAATGTGCCTCGATCGGAAATTTCAAACCAGCCTTTGCGTTTTTTTGCAGCTCCAGTAAAAGCATTTTTATTATGACCAAAAAATTCACTTTCAAAAAGATTTTCGGTGATCGCAGTGCAATTTACATCAAAAAAAATTTGCTCTTTGCGATTGCTGAGACGATGTATCCCGCGGGCAACAAGCTCTTTGCCGGTGCCACTTTCCCCGGTTATCAATACATCGGTATTGGGTGTATTTGCGACCTGCTTCATCTGTTCTATCACGCGATGCATCAATGAACTATTACCAATTATCTGATATCGGCTATTTTTCTCGGAAGCTTCCAGCAGCGTGTTGCAGGTTTCTTTGAAGGAAGTTACCTTTTGTTGAAGGGCAAGATATTTTTGCGTTCGTTCAATACTGAATTGGATGTCTGTAAGATCAAAAGGTTTTGGGAAAAAATCGAGCGCTCCTTCCCGCATCGCCTCAATAACACTTTCCATATCGCCATGACCGCTGATGATGATAACAGCAATTTCAGGATCGATACTCAGCAGTTTCTTCATCAGAGTAATGCCGTTCATCTCCGGCAATTTCAGATCGAGAATGGCAATATCCACCGTTTGGGTAGAAACCATTGCCAGAGCCTGCGAAGGCTTTTCGGCAGTATTCACGGCAAAACCGCAATCGCTGAGATATTCGGATATTTCGTCCCGATAACCCTGCTCATCATCGACGACAATTACATTTAACTTGTTCATGAGTTTGAAACTCCTCTGTCCCAATCCGGCAGCTACCGGACGTGACGTCTCACATTATTTTGAAATCTGCTGTTGTTAGCTTTTGTTTGAATAATTTTTGGTCAAGAGCAAAGTAGAGAAGATCAGAAGTCAGAGTTTAGAGATCAGAAAGTAGGAAGTAGGAAAAAGAAATCAGGAATAGATTTGCTGAGATTCTTCAGGCGGCGTCTGAAGAATTGGGCTGTGATGAAGAATATAGAATATGATCCGCATGGGAAAGCGATTGGTGTTTTCCGGAAATCATACGACTGTCGAGTCCTACATAAGGATTACACTTTTTTTGTATTTTTTTCACCATCATCAAAAAACAACCAACCAGAATCTTCTAAAAGTCGATTAATCTTAATTCTTGCCTTTGCTTCTTTTTCGCTCATTTTCTTTACCTTCAAATAATTATTCTATTTAATTAATTGATTTGATCATCTAATTCCGTCAATGATTTCATTGTTTTTGAATAGTCTTTCAAATTAATTTTTTCTAATATTCTCATCTTCACCACATCGCCCCCTCTCAAAGTCTCTTCTTTCATTTCATCTCAAAGCCAATCAGTTCAATTCTTGCTAAGATAAATTCTTCTTTTCGATATTTAAATCCGATACTATCTGTTCCAGATAACGTATCCAAGACTTCAAATCTACTACCGATTCAGACTTTCTTTTTTTCATACCAGATCCTCCTGAAGATAATTTGTTGGTGCCATTATATTGGGCAAACCATTTAACACTGTCATCTTACCACCGATCTTATGAATCTGTATTGCACGCAAAGCACTATACAATCAATCATTGATATCAGATATAACCTTGCGCTTAAAAGCTTCTCCGTAACGATAGCCATTGCTAACTGTTTTTTTTCTCATTTTGTCATCCAATAGTGTCAACCTATTTTAGGACGAGACAGATTTCTTACTTTCAACTTTCAACTTTAAACTTTCACCTTTCCCATTTTTCATTCTTCACTCTTCACTCATCTCTCTTCACTCATCTCACTTCACTAACAACATCTTTCTGCTGGTGATAGGATTTCCATCCACTTGCAATTGATATAAATATACTCCGCTGCTGACGGGTTTATTATTTTCATCTCGTCCGTCCCAGGTCTTTGTCATCCTGAGCTCTTCGACTCCG
>JAGYMQ010000092.1 GCA_018400535.1 Candidatus Cloacimonadota bacterium | reverse complement strand
ATCTCTTTATCAGAACTATCATAATAATAGGAAGATACTATTTCTGCTCGTTTAGAAACATTTGCGTTAGTATCTTCTTCCAAAGATTGCTTGTAATTATTAATCAATTCATTTTTTTTATGTTTCCATTTGTACATATTCAACCCTTTATCCTCAGGTTCAATTGTATATTCTTTACTTTCCTCCATACTTCTTTTAAACCAAGCTCCCCACTCATCATTTTCTGCATTCAATAATGCTGTTGTAATCATTAAAATTGTTAATAAAAAAGTGATTGCCTTTTTCATCTTTTCCTCCGTATTTGTTTTTTTTTCTTTCTTAATTCATTTGGTGTGTAATGATTCAAGCCAGCCAAGATTCTTTCTCGTTCTTCTTCTTGTTTATCATGGAGGCTTTTGTTACAAGCAGCTATCTCTATGAAGGAAAAGAAAACTTTCGATTTTACTTCAACAAGACACATTTATTATAAGTTCTTTCCTCACCATTCACCTTAAGTTTTATAAAATAATTACCACTAGCTACTTTATTATCGTTTTCATCCACTCCTCGCCAGATAATCTCAAAATTACCTTTCTCAGTAAAAGCATCGAGTAAGGTTTTCACTTTCTGCCCTTTGATATTATAAATGGACAAATCTATTTTTCCAGCTTCTGCTAATTCTAATTTGATTGTTGTGGCTGGATTAAACGGATTGGGATAGTTTGAGATTTGTGTTTGTTTAATAGAAGTAATTAATTCTTCTTGTACAGAAACAGAATCTTGATATTCACAAGCTCCCATATCGACAGTATCTCCAGAAATGCGGGGATTACCTGCCATATCGTATAGTGGTAACTCGATACCCGCTGGTAAGTCCAACGTGCCTGCATCGATGCAGGGAGAACCTGATTGTAATGAATATGGATAACCTCCCGTTCCTGTCCAAAGTGGATCTTCATCAATATTTCCTTCCAACCAATTAACAATTGCAAATGGATCATAATAATATACACTATCGTAACCACCTTCGATGAGTGAATATGAAATATTAACTAATCCATCTTCCAATAGATTTAATGCGTTACCTTCATTGTCATACACGATACTATTATATATATTTAATTCAGATTCTCTAACACTGATAGTACAACCATAATCGGTAAGTGTTGCATTATCTCCAAATGTACAATTTACTACATCGACTGAATCCATATATGTTACACCCAAACCTGAAGGACCACCAAGACCACCGTAGTAATAGTCATTATAATTTTCAATAATTTCACAACCGATTAGTCGGGCATTATAATCTCCTGGAATATTGGAATGACCACGAACGATAATCGCGCCACCACTATGGTATTCTCCTCCAGGATAATTATGTTCAATTATTGAGTTATTAATAGATACATCCATCACCGGATTGGGACAATTATATTCGATTGAATTGTAAATACTTTGACCACCGACACTATTTTTAATGATTACGTTTTCAAGATAGGAGTAACCATTTGAAATTTGGATTGCACTTCCCTGTCCACCGTTACCACTATTACTGTTTTCTATTATTACATTGGTTAAATTTAAATCAGCTTGATAAATCCTAATTCCACCATTAGTTGTAGAATTAATATGAGCTCCATTGACCATTTTTAAATCTCTCATAACTAATCTTGCAAATTCACTTTGATCTCGAGCAAACTGAAAAACAAATGGTGACTCTTCTTCGGCATCTAGAATAGTTTCTTGAAGTGATTCTCCTTTAATCACAACACCGTGTTTCACATTGAGCGGAAATATTTGATCATTTAAAGAAGGAGAATAAACACCTTCAGCAAGATGGATAGTATTGGGATTTTCATCATTTCTTTTTATCAGTGTTTGAGCCCAGGCAATGGTTTGCAACGGATCATCAGGAGCCAAACCACTGTTTGTGTCATTTCCTACTGGGGAAACATACAAATCTTGACCTATTTCTTCTATTTTTGAATTCAGAATTGAAATTGAGTACAAAGAATCAGGACAAGCAATAAAAAAGTAATCTGGTTCTACTACAGTAAATGTATCTACTATAATTTCTGTAAACTCTATATAAGATGATAGATACAAGTCTGTACCTGTGCCTGAATAATTTAGGAAAATACTATTTAATTCATTCTCATCAAATTGCAAAGCATTTTCAACATTATGAAAATATATTCCACCACCACTTCCAATGCAATGATTATTTGATATTATATTTCCTACTAAATCAATATTACCGTGTCTAATATAAATACCACCACCTGTATAAGATTTGTTGTTTTTTATCTTACAATTTGATACTATAGAATTTGTCACATCTTCAATAAATATTCCACCTCCTTCATAGCCATTAGCTACATCTTGAAGTGCATAACCATTCTGAATTGTAAAACCAATAATAGAAGCATTTTCACAATCTTCAATTGTTATACATCTTAATTGTTGATTACCATCGATGATGGTTTGATTTATGAGCGAATCTTCAGGTGTTATTATATAAAGTGAAGCAACAGTAAGTGATTTTTCAAGATAATCTATATTCTCGTAATATATTCCAGGATATACAAGTATTGTGTCGTTATCAGTCGCTGCAATTATACCTTCTTGAATTGTTGTGAAATTGCCCGTACCGTCTTGTTTTATGTGCCAGGTTGTACTCATTAACAGCGAGTAAAAACTAAGTAGAACGAACAAAAGATAAAATTTTGATTTCATATTTCTCCTAACTCACCCCAAGCCCCTCTCTTCAACCCAAGAGAGGGGCTTAAGGAAAGAACCAACTTACTTCATCAACAACATTTTACGAGTTAGTTCTTTGTTGTTAGTTTTAAGTTTGTAGAAATAGATTCCTGAACTAACCGTTTTATCATTCAGGTCTTTTCCTGACCAAATTATTGTGTGCTCACCTTCATCTGCAATTCCAGAATATAGTGTTTTTACTTGCTGACCTTTGATGTTGTATATAGAAAGTTCAATTTCTTGTTCATTTGGTAAAGAAAATGATATTGTTGTGGTCGGATTAAATGGATTGGGATAATTTCCATTAAGAACTGATCTGGAAATAATGTTCTCAGGTTCTTCTTGAACACCAAATTTAATTGCAGAATAATCTTGTTGTCCTGAAAATATCACTGATGGTTCAAATTTTCCATTTGCTTGGTTTAAAACGAGATAATCCTTAATTGGAGACGAGAATCCTCTACCTGCTACAATTTCAAATGTGAAAGGAACAGGATTGCGATTAACGCTAGTTGAATAAACAAGAATTTGTTCTGCTGAATCCTGCACCGTTACAGCGCCAACACAATTACCGTCTTCAAATACACCGATCTCTGTAACATTTGGTTCTATCTCGAGAATGTCTATAACTTCATAATCAGCTTTTTCCTCGAAAGTGAAATTTTCTGGGTCTTCTCTTTCTTCAGGTTCTTCTGAAGATCCTGAATCATTCCATTGAAAGTCATTAATATCTTCAGTAAATTTCACCAAATAGGCTTTGCCATATTCGAGTGGTCTGATCTTCATACTCGGAACAGGTTCACCTCTGGGATTATTCATATCCATCCAAGTCCAGTTCTCTGCTTTTACAATTTTTACATACTGCCAAAAATCACCAAATGCATCATCAATGTCCTGTGAATATGGAAGCCAATACCCCAGCCAATGATATACATTTGCTTCAAGAATCTCATCTGATAATTCGTAGTCAGTTGGTAGCCTCTCTCCATCAACCACTAATACCGTTGGTTCTTCTCCACTTTCTACTTTCACTTTATAACCCTCGTGACGGAAAAACATATTGTCAAAACCACCATCGATAAAATTTCCATCATAATAAGCAATATCCATATCGTAATCTTCGTCTAATCGATGACCATAGATAATGTCAAAACCAGCAATGGTTGGATCTCCACCAGAAGCTAGCTGAAGAATTCCCGGTAAACCACCTTCATAATATGCTTGTTCATATAAGTATTCTTCCGGAGCTGGTGTTATACCTTGTTCAGTAAGACGAGGAAAGGAAATCCAATTGTAACCGGAAGCAAATACTTTGACATCAAGATCAAAGAAATTATTATAGACAATAGGGTCTTCATCTCTTGAAATTTTTACCAAATCAAACTGATTCAAACTATTCTCTAATTCAGATTGTGTTTTTACTGTATAACTATTATTGTCATTTTCTTCCCAAGATAAATAATGATGAGACCAACTGTTTAATGCGTTTCGGAAAGCATAGAGAGTTTCTCCATCAGTTAAAATAAAGTTAACAACGTTATGCAAAGTGGCTACTGGATTTCTAAACTCGTATTCTAGATCAATTTCTCCGTCATCTATAGTAGCAGTTAGTGCATCGTGGATTCCAGAAAGAACATCACCGTCATTATTAATAATATTGCTCATTATCCAATGAAATAGAATTTCACTATCAATAAACTGATTATACTGTGTATAGCTTGTGTTCCAATTTGATGGATGATTATTAGTTGCAAACCAACTTGCACCACCAAGTTCATTATACAAAGCTAATTTTATGTCATCATCTATGCCACCATTATGCATAAATTGGAATTTAGTATTTGCATCATAATCAAATCTAAATGGATGATTACCTAAAGCTGTACTGCTCCTTCTATCGTGACCTAATACTATTGCCACATTGTTATCATCAAGTTTAATTGCATCTCTTGCTGCTTCCATAGGTCCAGTATAATAATGATTACCATTATGTACATAATCATAGTAATATGTATTTGCATTAATATCCTGAGCAGTCACATACCAAGCCTGTGAACTATAGAATTCTGTTACAAGATTTGTTGTGTTTATATACGGAAAGTTACCATCTTCATCAATATATGTAACACCATAACCATCTGGGTTAGTTCCTCCTGTCGAATGATTTATCAAAAAATCAATGAATTCATCAGGATCATCGTAATCTCCTGTTCCCATTCCAATTGTAGAAATACTAAAACCTGTTTTTGCAATCATTGCAGCCATATCGCAATCTGCATTTAAAACTACAGCACTTACAACCATCACGAGTAACATTTGTACTATCAGTATATACTTAATGTTTTTTGAAAACATAATAAACTCCTTAATTTCTTTTTTATCATTAGAAAAAGCCTTGAAACAATGCAACATATTTTTTCTAATGGTTGTTTATGAGACATCAAATATCAGATTAATATGACAAGTATTGATTAACGGATCCATATCTTCAAATAAGAAGATTAGCATATTCGCGAAATTAAAATTCAATTCTGTAGCTTTATTTTTTTCTTTTTCAAGTCAGAGTGCAGTACGTTTCAATTCTTCATTTGTTTCTTTATGGATCTTTCATTTTTTTTCCTCCTCTAACTTTATGGTGTATAATGTTTCGAGTGTGCGGTGCTCCTTTACATTCTCTTTCATTCAGAGCACTGACGCTTTTGTTGAACTAAGCTGCTGATCGCAGCAGGATAATCATTTA
>JAGYMQ010000091.1 GCA_018400535.1 Candidatus Cloacimonadota bacterium | reverse complement strand
ACCAAGCCACGAGAAGAATCATTGAAAGAAAAGCACGAGATTCTTCGTGAGCAAAGATGGAAGAATCCTCAGAATGACATTCTTAATAACACCTTTTCGATAATATCGTACTGATTAATTATCATTTCTTCACTTGACACAGCTTTTTATCAACAAAAGCTGACAAAAAGTATTGGAGTTTAAATGGAAAATAAAGTATTATTGCTCATTTTAGATGGTTTTGGAAATAGCGATCAGAAAAAGGGAAATGCGATCAGAGCAGCTAAAACCAAAAATATTGACATCTTCAAAAAGCAAAATCCAAATTCAGAATTAATTGCATCGGGAAAAAAAGTCGGCTTGCTTCCCGGCGATATGGGAAATTCGGAAGTCGGTCATCTCAATCTGGGCGCCGGCAGGATCGTTTATCAATTGAACACACTAATTTTGAAAAAGATCGAAGCTGGTGAGTTTTCCAAAAATGAAAAATTATTGAATACAGTTTCGCATGTAAAAAAACATCAGGGAAATCTTCATCTTTTTGGTCTGCTTTCTGATGGAAATGTTCATAGCAATATAGATCATCTTTGGGCACTATTAAAATTTTGCAAAGAACAGAATATCGAGCAAGTATATTTTCATGCATTCATGGATGGTAGAGACACACTTCCTCACTCAGGCAAAGGTTTTATGAAGAAATTTTTGGAAAAATCGCAGAAGATCGGGATCGGAAAAATAGCAACGATCAGCGGTCGTTATTATGCAATGGATCGAGACAATCGCTGGGACAGAACGCAAAAAGCTTATGAGGCGATCGTGAATGGCAAAGGTGAAAAATTTGAAGATCCTTTACCAGCGATCCAATCCAGTTATGATCAAAATATAACTGACGAATTCATAATACCCAAAGTTATGATGGAAAAAGATAAACCTGTTTGCCGATTATCAGAAAATGATGCGGTTATCGCTTTCAATTTTCGTGCTGATCGCATGCGACAACTCACACGCAGTTTGGTCTTACCGAGTTTTACTAAATTTGAGCATAAAGAATTTTCCAATCTGAAATATGTTTGCTTCAATGAATATGATGTGGAATTCAATCCTTATGCTGAAGTGGCTTTCAAGCTTCCTGAGATGAAAAATATTTTAGGACAAGTTATCTCGGAAAATCGTTTGCGTCAGCTTAGACTGGCAGAAACGGAAAAGTATGCCCACGTCTCTTTTTTCTTTAACGGTGGCAAAGAACAACCTTTTGCGTTGGAAGAAAGGATTATGGTAAATTCTCCGCAAGTGGCAACTTATGATCTCCAGCCAGAAATGAGCGCTTTTCAAGTGAAAGATGAACTGATCGCGGCTTTGCAGAAAGATAAATTTGAACTGATCGTGACGAACTTTGCCAATTGCGATATGGTCGGACACACGGGAGATTTTGAAGCAACTGTAAAAGCTGTCGAAACCGTCGATCAATGCGTTGGAGAGATCATCCCGATCGCTCAGAAAAATCACTATCACATAATCATGATAGCAGATCACGGTAATGCTGAAAAAATGCTGGATGAAAAAGGAAATAAATTCACAGCACACACGACAAATCTTGTGCCTTGCATTATTTCAAGTTTTGATGATAGAAAATTTGGTGTTGAGAATGGAATTTTGGCAGATATCGCACCAACCATTCTTCATCTTTTAAAAATCCCGCAACCAGCAGATATGACAGGAAAAATACTGATCAAAAATCATTAGAGGAAATGATGCCATTCGAACGAATCGATATTAATAAACGCTGGCCCATTCCCACCTGGGTAAAATTTGTATTGTTCTTGCTGGTCATTTTTGGTTTTTTGGTGCATAATTGCTGGAAAAAAAACCAAGGTAGCAATATTTTGGTCTCTGATATCGAGCTTGTTGAATTCACGCGCGTGAGTGCAGATATCAAATTCACCGTTGCCAATCGCGCCGAAGTAGAGCTTACAAAAGCACTCAAGATCAGTGTTGTTAGCAGTTCAGGCGAATTGATCGCCGATAAATTGACCAATGTGACGATCCCGGCAAAAAGTCATAAACGTTTTTTGAAAGTGTTACAAAAATTTAAATTTCCGATCGATGCCCGAGATGAAATTGGCGAGATCAAGATCGAGATTTATAAATAAAATGAAAATTTTCCAATATCTTTTTTATTTTTGGATGATCATTATTTTCGTTGTTTCCTCAATTCCAGATATTTCCGCAGGTTCGCTTTCCTTGAGCGCTGATGGTTTTTCTTTGAGACTGGATTATCTTTTCCATTCTATTGTTTATTTGATCCTGACACTTATTTTTCTTTTATGGAAGATAGAAGAACCAAGAAAAAAAATAATGCTCCAAATCTTTTTGATCGCCACGATTTTCGCACTCATCGATGAATTTCATCAAAAAATCATTCCCGGCAGAACGTTTAATCCCTACGATATTTTTTATAACTTTGTAGGAATTTGGATTGGATTATTGATCATATTCACAACAAAAAAAAGGATCAATAGATCATTCTTATTCCGTAAATTGAACCTGATCCTACAAAAATTGGAAAAATGATTATGATTTCTCCATAATAAAAAATAAATGTCATTCTGAGGAATCTTTCATCTTAGCTTTCGAAGAATCTCGTGCTTTTCTTTCAATTGTTCTTCTCGAGTCTTGGTTGAAAAGAGAGAAGTTAAGCTGAGAGAAGTTCATTAGATTCTTCCAGAGAAATAGTGCAAGATGCGTCAGAATGACAAAGGGGATAATTATAAAGAAATCAAACTTGGTTATGCAAAGGAGAAATCGTGTTAAAGTATCTAAAAAAAATGAGAAAGAAAAGAGGCTTTCCACCGGGAAGTCTTAATGAGTTAGAAATCAGCAAATTAAGATCAGAAGCAACTTTAATCCATTATGACAATGATACAGTTGAAATGACTTCGCTCACTGATCTTGCTGATGTTTCTTTTCCCAAAAGTGGTGTAAATTGGCTACAGATCAAAGGATTGGCTGATATTGATATGATCAAGAAGGTCGCTGACATCTTTCATTTTCATCCTTTACTTGTCGAAGATATTTTTAATAGCGATCAGCGAAGCCGTCTGGAAGAATTTAATGAGGGGATCGTTGTATTTTTAAAACACTTTCAGCTGGAATCTCAAAAAGATCAGCTGGAATCCGAACAGCTTACTATTGCGTTAGTAAATAATGTCGTGATAACTTTTCAAGACAGCAGGAAGAATATTTTTCAGATCTTGGAAGAACGCATTCAGAAAAATAAGGGACGGATCAGAAAAATGGCTGCAGATTATCTATTTTATGCACTCATTGATATTATCATTGATGATTGTTTCATAGTTTTAGGGATGATCGATGATCTTATCGAAGATCTGGAGTCTGAATTGATCAAGAATCCCCAATCAGAAACATTGCAAAAAATTTATCATTTAAAAAGAGAGATCATTGTTTTGCGTCGTTCCGTCTGGCATCTGAGAGAATTGGTCGTCGCTTTAAATCGTGATCAGAACGAATTTATGACTGATTCCACACAGGTCTATTTGAAAGATATTTATGATCATGCCATCCAGATCGTTGACATTGTGGAAACCTTTCGCGATATGATCTCAAATATGCTGGAAATGTATCTGACCAGCATCAGTAATAAAATGAACGAAGTGATGAAAACACTCACCATTTTTGCAGCGATCTTTATACCTTTGACGTTTCTTGCTGGCGTTTATGGAATGAACTTTCGCTTTTTACCAGAGCTGGAATGGAAATGGTCATATCCTTTATGGTGGTTTATAACAATTCTGATCGGAATTTCGATGATTTTTTATTTTAAAAAGAAAAAATGGTTTTGAGAGGTGAATATGTTTGGAAAGAAAAAAATTCCCTTCCAGATAGAAAAATATGAAACAAAGCTCCAGATCGTTTCTCACGGTGAAAAAAAATTTCTTTATCAAAGAGAAATGAATGAGACAAAAATTCAGAAGACTCTTTTGACAAATGCTGAAGAAGTTTTGATCTGTCCCATCGAACCTGTGATGCTTCCCAAAGAGATCAGCAATCATTTGTTGATCGAATTGGAAGACCCGATCTTTTTGCAGGCAAACCTGAAACAAAAGGTCTATTTACAATTCCCGATCGAGATTGGCGTTTTTTTGGAACATGATTCTGATCCTGAATTGATCGACGTTTTTTCTTTTGTCACTCCTGAATACAGTCTGTATGGCGATCCTCGCTCGGGCGTTATTTGTCGCTATTGTAAAAGTCCTGTCTATTATAAAAAACCAGTTACAGAATTTTTGAAATACGGGATCATCTCTGTGCTTTTGGAAAATAATCATTCCCATTTTGTGCAGATCAATCAAATATTGTTCAATGCTTTTGGTATGAAAATATTTTATGATGAAAGAACGATCGAAATGAAAGCAAAAATGAAGATCACCGATAAAACAATGGCAGAGACCGATTTTATTTCTCGAATCTCTGGTTTGAAAAAATCTCAGGAGATCATCACGCCAAAAAAATTATCGATCTCTTCAACTAAAGCTTTGATGATGGAGGGTTTATGATCGAAAAATTCAATAGCTTGATCCAAAAAGAATTGCTGGGTGGGATCACATTAGTGGATGTTTTTCAAATTATCATTATCATCATTGTAGCGATCTTTGTCACCCGTATCATTCGGCTCTACATTCGCCGTCAAATGAAAGCTAAATTGAACAAAGATCAATTAGAATTGATGCTGAAGATCATTAATTATACGATCATGATAATCGCCACGATCTGGATCTTGAGCATTGTAGGACTCAATCTTTCTGGACTTCTTGTTGCTGGTGGAATTGCTGGAATTGTGATCGGTTTTGCCAGTCAAAGTATTGTCGGAAATCTGATATCAGGAATCTTTTTGATGATAGAAAGACCTTTGAAAATCGGCGAAGCGGTCAATATCAATGGAACTATTGGTATCATTGAAAACATCAGTATCCTTTCCACTGTTCTGCGCGATTATGATGGTTTGCAGATCAGGATGCCAAATGAAAATGTCTTCACTTCCAAGATCACAAACTATGTTTCCAATCTGGTAAGACGCTTTAATTACGTTGTCGGAATTCGTTACGAAGATGATGCAAATGATGCAATTGCGATCATTCAAGAAATTTTGCAAACCGAGCCCTTCGTGCTGGTCAATCCTGCTCCGCTTGTATTTGTCGATGAATTGGGCGATAGCTCTGTAAACATCATGGTGAAGATCTGGGCACCCGTTAGCGAATGGTATGCTTTGAAACAAAAATTATTGTGGCAGATAAAAAAAACTCTCGAAGAAAAGGGGATCGAGATCGCCTTTCCACAATGTGTCGTCTGGATGGAAAACAAAAATTCCAATAATAAAAAATAATTCCTTTGAGGTTTGTTATGGAATATAAAAGAAAAATTTTCGGTTATGAATGTGATGTCTATGGTCATTTGAATAATGCTAATTATCTGCATTTGTATGAAGAAGCCCGTGCTGATGCTCTTGAAAAAATGAAATTGCCTATTCGTGAATTGAACAATCTGGGATTCCAGATCTATTTGACAAATATCGAACTGGAATTCATCAAAGCTATTGCTCTGGAAGAAATCGTGATGATCACTACTGAAGTCAGTAAAACGAATAGACTACATTCAGTTTGGATACAAAAGATGATCAACGAAGATCAGGAAGTCTGCAATATTGCAACGGTCAAAGGCGTGTTTGTGAAAAACGGGAAACCAAATCGCTTGCCAAAAGATCTTTACGAAACAATCCGATTTCCAACAAAGTGAAAATATCGAAAAAAGGAGAGCCAATGGACAGAATTATTCGCGGAATTTCCAAAGACAAGAATCTTCGTTTCATAGCAGTCGATGCTACAGAAACAGTGCGCAGAGCAGTTACCATTCACCAGCTTTCTATTACAAATTCTGTGCTCTTGGGCAGATTGCTCTCAGCTGGATTGATGATGGCTTCCGATCTTAAAGGCGAAAAAAATGTTCTCACTTTGAAAGTGGAAGGCGATGGTCCCAGTAAAAAAGCACTGGTGACAGCACGTAAAAATGGTTTTATCAAAGGCTTGGTGGGGAATCCGCAGGTGGAACTTCCTCTAACAGAAAATACGAAAAAAATTAATGTGGCAAAGGCGATCGGGAAAGGAACGCTGTCGGTGATAAAAGATCTTGGATTGAAACGCCCATATATCGGCCAGATCGAATTGCAGTTCGGCACCATTGCCAGAGATTTGACCTATTATTTTGCCAAATCGGAACAAACTCCTTCTTCAGTCGGATTGGGCGTTCTGGTGATGCCAGACGGAAAGATCAAACAAGCTGGTGGATTCATTTTGCAGATGATGCCAGATCCTTCCGAAGAGTTGATAGCAAAGATCGAAAAAAACCTTTATCGTTTTCCCAATTTAACTGATATGATGGACCTTGGTCATCATATCGAACATTTGATCGAAGATTTTATTTTGAAAGATATCGCAGTAGAAATCAAAAAGACACAAAGTTGTGAATATCACTGCGATTGCTCGCGAGAGAAATTTGCTGAAGGATTAAAATTGCTTTCCAAACAGGAATTGGAAGATGCGATCCAGAAAAAAGAAGAAATTACCGTGAGTTGCCATTTTTGCAAAAGCGAATATAAATTCGGCAAAAGTGAGCTTGAAAGGATCTTGCAGCAGAAATGACGCCAACGTTCAAGCATAAAAAAAGTCTGGGACAACATTTTCTCAAAGATAAAAACATAGTTCGGAAGATCGTAGAATTAGCTGAATTAAAAGAAGATGACATTGTCTGGGAGATCGGACCCGGGAAGGGAATTCTTACCTCAGAACTTTTGAAAAAAAATTGTGAAGTAAATTGTTTTGAGATAGATCAACGTCTGTTTCCGATTCTAAAAAAAAAATTTTCCGATCAGATAAAACTTTATCCGGAAGATATTTTAGAAATAGGTTGGGAAAAATATTTCCCGTCACAAAAAATAAAGATCGTGGCAAATTTACCTTATCAAATTACATCACCGTTTTTATTCAAAGTTGTGAAAAATATTTCCCATTTTCAGCGTATTGTGGTGATGATCCAAAAGGAAGTGGCAGAACGGATAAAGGCGAAGCCGAGAACGAAAGATTATGGCATTTTATCTTTGAAAATGCAATTCTATTTTAATGTGAAATATGGATTTACCGTGAAATCGCATCTTTTTTCACCACCGCCAAAAGTAGATTCGGCTGTGATAATTTTATCGCCCAAAAGAAACTTACCAGAAATAGCTGATGAAAATCTTTTCTGGCAAATTGTGAAAACTGCATTCCGCAATCGCAGAAAAATGCTGAGAAGAAATTTTCGTTATCTTTTTTCCAAACAAGAAATTGTGAATATCGAAGCAGCAAGTGGTATTTCATTGACAGCAAGAGCAGAAGAATTAACTGAAACCGATTTCGTAAAAATATACCATTCGCTATTTTTGAAAAATGTTCTTGTCGAGCATATCCATCTGATCGAAAGCACTTCGTAACGTGAATGTGAGCACCAAGACCACACTAAAAAATTGCGTGATAAAAATTGCCAGCATGATCGCAATTTGATATTTAATGGCGACCAGCGGAAAAGAACCACCGAGGATCTGACCGGTCATCATTCCGGGCAAAGCAACTAAGCCAATCGTGGCAATGGAAGCGATCGTTGGATCAATCGCTGCCAAAATACTCTGGCGAAAATAGGGTAACAAAGCTTCAAAGCGCGTGGCACCAAGCAGCAAGGTGTTTTGATAGATCTTCTCTTCGCTTTTCACTTTTCCCAAAAAATTGCTTAGGCTGATAATATTTCCGCGCAGACAATTTCCCAGGATCATGCCCCCGATTGGAATGAGATAGCGTGCATTGAAAAGCTCTGTTATTCCCACCACGAATCGATTGAAAAAAATCAGCATCAGAGCCAGAGGAAACAAGATCGAAATGAAAACCGGCAAAACAAGATATCGGAAGCGGAATTTTGCTGTGTGAATGACTGAATAAGCTGCCACGAAGACCATCAAAAGCACGTAGATGATATTCAGATAAATATTGTTCAATTCGAATAAATAGTTCAGATAAATTCCTACGAAAGTAAGTTGCAAAACCATTCTGATCATAGAAATTAACAGTCTTTTGTTGATCTTTAGTTTCAGGAAATTTGCTGTCAGCAGAATGGGGATCAACAAGAGAAAGAATAGCGCAAGACCGAGAAAGGAGATATCTTTTGCACCCATCATTGTCTCGTTATCCAATTTTCAAAGCGAAATTTCTCGCGATGTTTTTGCCAGACTTCGTCATGCGAAATGATCAAAATTGTCTTATTTGTATTCAGGATGTGAGCGATGATTTTATCTTTGATCGTTTTATCCAATGCAGAAGTCGGTTCATCCAGCAATACAATTTTTCTATCTAACAAGAAACAGATCGCCAGCCCCATTCTTTGCCTTTCTCCGCCAGAAAGATCAGTAATATTTTTTTCCAAATGATCCGATGAAAGCATGAAATTATCCAGGATCTTTAAAATTTCGTCATTTTCTGGTTTTTTGTTGCGATTGTTTTGATAATCAAAAATGTGGGTGATAAGTTCAGAAGTTTTGATCTGTGGTAGATCAATATCCTGGCTGAGATAGGAAATTGAATTGCGGATCGCAGAAATATTTTTTGGGATCACCGCCAGATCATTCACGTAGATATTTCCTCGATCGGGAAGCTGAAAACCGAGTATTAAACGGAAAAGAGATGTTTTTCCCGCACCAGAAGGGCTGTTGATAACAAGTTTTTCTGCTGATCGAATTTTTAGATCGTAGTTATGAAAAATTTCTTTTGAACCAAGCTTCAGATCAACATTATGCAGTTCGATCATCCAGAAAAACCTTTCAGATCATGCCTTTGATGTGAACTTTATTGGATAATTCCCACGGTTTGTTCAAAAAATATTGCAAAACAACTTTTTGTTTTTTACCGATATTTTCCGGGATTTGTTCGGCATAATTTTCCAGAACCAGATATTTTTCAAATTTTTTCTTTGTTCTTTGCGCAGCTGTTTCCACGATCTCGACGCCTTCTCGCACGATTTCTTCAGTTGTATGTTCCATCAAATTCGTATTGCAGATGATCTCCGAAACTTTCAGCTGAGATGTTGCTTCCAAAGTTTTTTGCATATCTATGATATCATCGGGATTGGAAGTAAAAGGACGTCTTGTATTGACGACAAAGCGCATATCATAGCCTCTTTTTTTAATGGAAAAAAGATAGCGCGCCAGCGTGCGACAACCGTTTGGATCACCGCCCACGTCGAGGATCACGTTGCTGCTCAGATCTTCGACAGCACCCATTATCCGCGGTGATAACATTGGCAAATCGGCGTGTTTATATTCTCCTTCCGGTGCAATTACATCGATGCCTTCTTTTGCAAATTTTTCTCGCACATCGCGGCTGCGGAAATAGGGATTTACTACATCAAGATCGACAAGTGTGACTTTCTTTTCAGACTCTCTGAGCTGTCTGGATAAATTGATAGAATATTCGCTTTTGCCACTTCCATAAGCGCCAATCACGATAATAAGTTGATTTTTCATTTGCTCCTCTTTTAATGATCTCACTTTATATCAGCAAGGTTTTTGATTCATATATTATTGTCAAAATTCTTTTTAGCAAATAATTACGAATTTATTTTTTTCAGAAGACGAGGTTAAGGATTTATTGACAGTCAAATTGAATATGAAAATTTCGCATCAATCATTTATAGGAGCTGAAATTGAAAATAATAAAAATTATTATCATATTGTTTGCCGTAACCTTCCTCGCGGCAGACGATTACATTGAGCTAAATTTTTTCATTGAACCAGAATTTTCCTTTGCAGAAATGAATCTGGTAAATTTCTTTTTGAGGAATATTCGGTCAGATTCACTTCCACAACAAAATATTCTGGCGGGAAAACTTCTCCAAAAACAGCGATCAGACAGCACAATCGCAGCTTTCATCAAACTTATCGAGCCTGATCTAATCACACCTACTGATTTCTTTTTTTCCGAAACTGATCTGCAGATCGAGATCCTTGCTGCAAATATCAAAAGCGATTCTCTCTTTTTTCTTCCTCACAAGATCATTTCTACTGATTCGATGAAGATCGGGATATTTGCAATTTACACCCCAGATTTCACGGTGAAAAACAAATTGCCTGCCCACATCAAATTTGAATTTGACGTTTTTAACGCAGCAAGATCACAATTTGAGACGCTCGAAAATAATGTCGATTATTTGATAATGTTATCAAATCTGGGAAAATACATTGATCAAAAAATTACCAGACAATATCCGGTGGATGCAGTTGTCAGCTTTGATTATAAAAAAAAGGCAAATGGTTGGCTAAATAATGGCACAAGATTTTATAGCATCATAACCAGTTCGGGAAACTATGGCAAATTAAGATTGCATTTTCATCAGGGAAAGATCACTGAATATTGGCAGGAAAAACTTTTTTTTGAAATGCCTTGAATATGTTAGATGCAATAATCTCTTTTATCCAAAACGAAAAGGCAAAGGGATTGTCTGGAAACACGATCGATGCTTATCAGCGTGATCTTGTCCAATTGGAAAAATTTTTACGGAAATATTTTGTTGATGAAAAGATTATAATCTCAGAAATCGAAATCATCTTTTTGCGTGATTTTCTGCGCGAATTGAGTGAATTTCATCGCACAAATCGCACGCTGGCGCGCAAAGTGGCGACGTTCAGAGAATTCTTCCAATATTGCCAACGCAAAGGTTTGAGTAAAAATAATCCCGCCCAAGAATTGCAAACGCCAAAATTTGAAAATAAATTACCAAAATATTTCTCTGAAAAAGAGATGGAAGAATTGCTCAATATTCCCGTTCTCACAAGCAAATTCGGAATTCGGGATAAAGCAATTCTGGAATTTATTTATTCTTCTGGTTTGAGGATCAGCGAAATTTCCAATTGTAAACTTGATTGGCTCGATTTGAAAAATCGTTGCGCCAGGATCATTGGAAAAGGAGCAAAGACACGGCTTGTTCCCATCGGACATCTTGCGCGAATCGCTCTCAGAAACTATCTTAAGATCAGAGAGCAATTTGTTTCCAAATTTAGTGGAGATTTCTGTTTTCTATCAAAAAGCGGCAGACCTTTGAAACCAGTAATTCTGCGAGAGAGATTAATGCGCTATTTGCTGCTTGTGGCAGGCGATAAGGGATATTCACCACACTCGATCCGTCATTCTTTTGCCACGCATCTGCTGGCGAATGGCGCCGATCTGCGGGCTGTGCAGGAAATGTTGGGCCACGAAAATCTTTCAACGACAGAGATTTACACTCATCTTTCGATGAAAGATATCAAAGCTGCCTATCAGCAGGCGCATCCGCTGGGCGATAAAAAAGATTAATCGATCACACTCACTTTTTCGATCATGACAACCTCGACTGGCCAATTTCCGGCTCTCGTTTGTGGGTTGACATGTGTTTCTACAGTTTTGATGTGATTGACCACATTCATGCCTTTTGTAACTTTTCCAAACACACAATATCCCCAACCGTTTCTTTTATTTGTATGATCCAAATTTTTGTTATCTTTGACGTTAATAAAAAATTGCGATGTAGCTGAATGCGGGTCTGGTGTGCGGGCCATGGCAATCGTGCCAGTTTCGTTGGAAAGCATATTGTCTGCTTCATTTTTGATCGGGTCATAAGTTGTTGGTTTGCGTGTTCCTTCTTTAGTAAAACCGCCGCCTTGTATCATAAAATTGTCGATCACGCGGTGAAAGATCGTTCCATCATAAAAACCATCTTTTACATATTTCACGAAATTATTGACTGTTATCGGAGCTTTTGTGGGCCACAATTCCAATTCTATCGTGCCGAAATTCGTTTTCATTTCGATTTTCACAATTTCTTCCTTTTTCTCTTTGTCAGCTGCTAGGATAAATCCGCTGAACAGAGTCATCATTACAGCTAAGATCATAATTTTTCTGAACATTTTTCCTCCTTGAAATTGAATAATTTTATAGTTTTATTTTCGATCTTTATGTAGGAGTTATTGATTATCCAATCTCCTGCATTGGCATAAATTCCGTATTTCATTTTTTCGATCTTGGGAAGATGAGAATGTCCCATAATTACTAGATCGACGTCTTTCAATTTTTCTTGGGAAAATTGCAATAATCCTTTTTCTCTTTTTTGCAATAATCTATGCGAAACTTGTTTAGAACGGCTTGATCTACTCATTTTTCTGCCTATCCATAAAGCGAGATCAGGATGAAAAACAGCAAAAATTTTCATCACAAATTTATTTCTGATCAGCGAACGAAAAATTTTGTAACGTAGATCATTCGTTGTATAGCGATCACCATGAGCGATAAAAATATCTATTCCGTTAAGATTTTCTTGAAAATGATCTTGATAGATTTCCATTTGCAATTGTTTTGCCAGAAAACCAGAAAACCAGAAATCATGATTTCCAGCAATAAAGATCAGGCGGCAACCAGTTTTGCGGAGTTCATCTAATTTCACCAAGATCGGGAAATATCCTTTGATGATCACAGAATTCCAGGCGAACCAAAGATCAAAGATATCACCATTTAAAACCAGGATGTCAGCTTTATTCTTGAGATTGTCCAGAAAAGCGAGGACTTTTTCTCGACGCTGTTTATCTTCGCTTGTTTCTGTGAATTTCAGATGAAAATCAGAAGCAATGTAGATCTTCATTGTGTCATCAAATAATAGATAATATTTGCGCCCATTTTCAAGGCTTTTTCTCTAACCTCTTCGGGATCGCCATGCACTTTGCTCCAGCCATCGCTGATATTTGTTTCATAAGTATAGAGCAACATCATCCTGCCACTATCATCAAAAAAAGCAAAAGCACGAGGTCGCTTATCATCATGTTTGTGGATCTTGGGAATTCCTTTTGGAAATTGATAGTAACAATTGAATAAAGTGTGATTTGCTGGTAATTCGATGAATTCCTTTTGTGGAAAAAGCTTTTTCACTTCTTTGCGAAAAGATTCATCCAGCCCATAATCATCATCCACGTAGAGGAAACCACCGCGCTGCAAATATTCTCTTAGATTCGAAACATCTTTATCACTGAATTTTACCGTGCCATGTCCGGTCATAAAAATGAAAGGATAATCAAACATTTTTTGTTCATCAGGACGAACTTCAGCCTCTTCAATACTAAGATCGGTGTGGAGATTATTATTCAAATAATTTACCAGATTGGGAAGAGCATCGGAATTATTATACCAATCACCACCACCGCTATAATGCAATCGAGCAAATTGCTGCTTTTCAACGGCAAAAAGCAAGAGAGCGATCAGCATGAACGACAATAAAATTATTTTTTTCTTTTTCATGGATCAGGTAAAATTTTAAATGAGTAAATTTCGGCAAGGAAAAAATATTGTTCATTTTTTTTGAAAGAAACAGTTGGGAAAAAATTAAAACAACTCCAGTCTATTAAACAAATGAGTTCTGCATAATTACCTTTTTTCTCATCCAGCTTGCTTTGGCCTAATTAAACGAACGCAGGATGCATCTTGCACCATTTCTCATTTTTGTCATTCTGACGTGTCCCCCACTATTTCTCTGGAAGAATCTCATGAACTTCTCTCAGCTTCACT
>JAGYMQ010000090.1 GCA_018400535.1 Candidatus Cloacimonadota bacterium | reverse complement strand
ATATAAAACACTTAAAGGTGACAACCTATTTCCGATCGATCAGGTTAGGTTTTATTATTATTAAACACTATCTTACAGAATATTGTATCTTACGATAAAACACACTTTCATACTCAATGATTTTTCCTTCTTCGGTAACGATCCAGGGAACGTCACCGTGTGAATATTCACTTATCTGAGTTGCATTCTTTTCGCCTAGATTAGTGATAACCTGATCGATCAGTTTTATCTCTTTTGCTGTTAATGATGAGAGGTCAGGTTCTCTCAGCGGTAGGTATTTAGTTTGAGGATATTTATAGTATTTATCTTTTACTTTGTGTAAATCCTTCCCTTCCATATCTTTAACTATTTTGATAAACTCTTTGGGAGTAGGTCCGTGATGATTTTTAATGTAAGTCGCTCCAAGAATCTGCTCTTCATATTTTTCATAATAATCAAAATCAATAAAATAAAGGAGCTTGTAAAGAACTGTTTCACCTATGTTTGGTTTTGATCCTACTTTGTTGAGTATGTACAACAGAACTTCTTTGAATTTTTTCAAGTTTTTTTGAGGAACATTTATGCGTATTTCAGGTTTATTTTGAGCCTTGGGTTCTCTCTTTTCAAAGATAACTTTTATATCATTTTCAGGTTCGAGAAGGGCGTCAGCAGAAATGTTAAAGAAATGAGCAATCTTTATAATCTCGGCAGCTGTTAAGTTTCTATTACCAGTTTCAATCTGTGAAACTGCTGTTCGTTTCAGGTTTAAGTGTTGTGCAAGAAGTTCCTGGGAAATCCCCGTTTCAAGCCTTAACTGCTTGATCCTTTTTCCCAAAGTTTTATTAAATTTATTCATAACTCCTCCAAGCACATAATTGAAGTGTCGGAATATGCGTCAAATAATTGTTGGAATATCAAACAGTATTAAATTATTATCTCCTCACTTATCTCGTGTTCATCAGCAGTTAATTCAATTATTTCTAGCTCGAATTCCGACAGCATCTCTTTTAAATTTGCCAGCACCGGATTTTCTGTGTAAAAATGTCCGGCATCAATAAGCGGAACCTTGCTGTCGATAATTGTGTGATAGGTGAAATCGGCAGAAACGAAAACATCGGCGTTACCGTAAACTTTCGAAACTAGTGATGTTCCGGTGCCGCCGCAAATTGCAATTCTTGAAACCTGAAAATCATCAGGTTTACCTGCTTTCCATAACTTCACAAATGGAGCTTGCAAGCTCTGTTTTACAGATTTAGCAAATTCTGTGAGAGTCATATTCTCTTCCAGATCACCGATCAAGCCCAGACCAAAATTCTCGCTCGCTCTTTCCTGCGGAAAAACAGCATAAACTGGAGTTTCATAAGGATGTGCTTTTTTCAGAGCAGCGATCACTTTTTGGAGATGGATCGAATCCACAAAAAATTCCAGTTTTTGCTCCGATACTTTTTCCAGTTTTTCTCTTTTGCCGATTGTCGGTTTGCTTTTTGCTTCCGGTCTAAATTGTCCTTCCACTTCGTATTCAGTCAGACAATCGATGTAATTACCTATCTTGCCTGCATTTCTCATCACTGCTTTTTTTACCTGTCCAGAATGCGATTTTGGAACGTAAACAGCGAGCTGGAATAGTTTTGCGTTTATATCTTGTGAAATAAAAGTTAGATTGGATAGACCGATTCTTTTTGCTAAAGCGAAATTGACACCGTTTTTGATCACATCGAGATTTGTGTGTGCTGAAAGAACGGAAATATTATTTTTGATCAATTTTAAAAATAAGGGGTTGGTAACTTTTTTCATCGGTCGGAAAATAAAAGGATGATGCGAGATAATGAGGTCAACATTTTCACAGATAGCTTTTTCGATAGCGTTTTTTGTCACATCTAAAGTTAGGAGAATTTTTTTCACTTCCTGATCAGCATCGCCCAATTGAAAACCAGCATTATCCCAATCATAAGCGAGTTTTGGATCGGCGATCTTGTGTAGATGAGCAATAATGTCATTAACTTTTATTTTATTCACTTTTCCTCCAGAAATTCTATCACATCATAATAGGAAAATCCTTTTCTGGTCATAAAATTGAGGATCTTTTCTTTATTTTTTCGATGCTTCGGCAATCCATAACGTTTAATTGCTTTTTCCAGATTCAAGCGTAGATTTTCCAATTTTATTTTTTTTGAATATTTTTGTGATAGAATTTTTTCGATCAGCTTAATTTCAATTTTTTTTGCCAGCATTTTTTCATAGATTTCCTGGTAGCTCTTTTTTTTTTGGATAAGTTCTTCGCAATAAAGTTCTGTGAATCTTTCTTCATTCAGATAATTCAAATTTTCAGCTTTTTTAATCAAAATATTTTCAAGGATTTTTGATAAACAGAGTTTTTTATTGAGATATTGCCGACATTCAAACAGTGATCTTTCGCGATAGGAAAGGTAATTGAGGAATTTTTGCCAGGCAAATTTATGAATTTCTTCTTTCAATTGTTGCGTTTCTTTTTCAGCTAAAAAAAAATCATCGTCAAAGGGAATAGAAAAAAAATGGAGGATTTTATCTGATAAAATCCCCCAACTTTCTTCATTGATAAATATCAACGAAGTAGTTTTAGTTCTTTTTATCCTTCTGATCTTCATCAGATTTATCTAAACCCAGCGTTTTTCGCACTTTCTTTTCGATCTCAGCATGGATATCTTCATTTTCGGAAAGAAAATCTTTCACTTTTTCTGCACCTTGTCCGATCTTTGTTTCTCCATAAGAATACCAGGAACCGCTTTTCTTGACAATGTCATGTTCGACTGCGATATCTACCAGCACATCGAAATGAGAAATGCCGACACCAAAAACGATAGGAAATTCCACTTTTTTAAAGGGTGGAGCAAATTTATTTTTCACGATCTTTACTCTGGTTTTATTTCCAACGATATCAGCACCAGAACCGATCTGTTTAATCGATCCAACTCTTCTTACTTCCAATCTTACAGAAGAATAGAATTTTAGCGCTACTCCGCCGGTAGTCGTTTCTGGATTGACATAAGCTGGAACACCGATCTTCATTCTGGTTTGATTAATAAAAATCACAGCAGTGTTGGATTTGCTTATGATCCCAGTCAATTTTCGTAAAGCTTGTGACATTAAGCGTGCTTGCAAGCCAACATGAGAATCGCCCATGCTACCTTCGATCTCGGCTTTGGGCACAAGCGCTGCTACCGAATCGACCACGATCAAATCGATCGCATTGCTACGCACAAGCGTTTCCACGATTTCCAAAGCTTGCTCGCCTCCATCAGGTTGAGAAAGCAATAGATTCTCAGTATCCACACCGATCTTTCCTGCATAAACAGGATCGAGGGCGTGTTCCACATCGATGAATGCAACGACGCCTTCTTTCTTCTGTGCTTCCGACACGCAATGCAAAGCCAACGTTGTCTTGCCCGAAGCTTCGGGACCATAAATTTCGGTAACTCTTCCTTTGGGAATTCCGCCGATACCGAGCGCAGCATCGAGATTGATCGCCCCTGTCGGAATCGAACCAACTACTTCTTTGGGTTTATCGCCCAGTCGCATAATAGTTCCAACTCCAAATTGTTTATCAAGTTGACTGAGTGCTGTTTTCAAAGCATTTTTTTTGTCTTTATCTGCCATGTTTACTCCTCGTAAAAAGTTTAAAATTCAATTTTGCCGATTTCCTCATACACGGGTCCGGAAGAAGTCAAAGTGCTTTTATAGATAGCAACTTCATTGACTTTCAATTTTCCAAAATTTAGATCTATATTTAACATTTTTTTGATAAGTTTTTCTGGCAATCTTTTTTTTATTCTTCCTAAAGTGATATGTGGTTTCAATTTTCTGGAATCAATTTTATAATCCATTCTACGTAAAAAAGATTTTAGTTTTTTGGATATTTTGAAAATTTCTGTATTCTCAGTTTTCAGACCGATCCAGATAATTTTTGGATCTTTTCCAGGAATGATCTGGATTTGCGGAGCATAAAATTCAAACTCATTGATCTTTTCAAAAAATCGTGTAAGGGCAATGGAAATTTCTGGAATATCTTCTGGTTTTGTATTGCCGATGAATTGGAAAGTGATATGCAGATTTTCTCGGGTTACCCAATTAACACCATCCAAATATGCATTTGCGAATTTGTGAATGATGTCTGTAATTTCGTCCTTGATCTGCTCTGGTAGATTCAGTGCAATAAAAGTGCGGATCATCGCTTGTAGCCGATATCCTGCAGAAATTTTTTGCGTTGGGTAATGTCGGTATCGAGTTCAATTCCTTTGGGAGAGTAGCCGTCAATCACACCCAATACGCCTTTCCCCTGATCCGTTTTTCCCAGAATGACTTGCACCGGATTCGCTGTTGCACAAAAAACATTCACAACTTCTCGGCAATTTTTTACAGCCGATAGCACATTGATCGGAAAAACTTCTTTCATAACGATGAGGAAGGCGTGCCCTGCTCCAATCCGACGCAGATTTTCCACAGCAATTTCCATCAGATCGTTATCTGTGCCTTCTTTGCGCACCAGACAGGGGCCGGAAGCTTCGTTGAAAGCTAATCCAAATTTGATATTTGGCACAGAGTTTACCATCGCTTCATAAAGGTCTTCCACAGTTTTGATAAAATGGGACATGCCAAAAATGATGTTGTAACCTGCTGGTATTTTAAGATCTTCCACAATAATTTCCATCTTTATCCCCATTATTCAGAATTTTTTTAAAAAATCAAAAGACCGCTGAGCGCAGTCTTTTTCAAAATCATAAAACTTTTCTTACTTTATTTTTTTTCAGACAAGAAGTGCAAACGTTCACACGTCTAACTTCGCCGTCAATTTCTGCTTTCATTTTAACCAGATTTGGATAAAATTTTCTTTTCTTCGCATTCAAAGAATGACTTCGATAATTTCCTCTTTGAGCGCCTTTGCCGCAAATATCACATCTTTTTGCCATAATGCACCGTCCTGTTATTTAATTTTGCATAATCTTTTGATGCAAAAGAATTTCTGATGGTTTATCTGGCAAGTATTTTCTATCTAAATAAAAAATATTGTAACTTTTCCTGCAGACATTTTTCCTTATCTTGTCTAATAAAATAAATCCAAAAAAAGAGAAAAATGAAAAATATTGATTTTGAGAGTTTAGTGCATTCTGAAGGAAAAAAGATATATAACTATCTTCTAAAAATGCTGCGCAACAAAGAAGATGCCGAAGATATAACGCAGGAAACGTTTCTCGCTTTTTATGAAAAATGGGAAACAATAGCGGCTTCTTCCCGCAAGAACTACCTTTTCAAAACAGCTTATCACAGAGCTCTCAATCTCATTCGCTCGAAAAAGAAAAAAGACCCTATTTTGTTGGAAAATACAGAATTATTGAAAGCAAAACAACCACCAGCGAAAAATCCCAATAATGCACTGGTGCGAAAAGCACTTTCCAAACTGAATGCAGAAGAAAAGACGTTGATCGAATTGCAGTTCTATCAAAAAATGAGCTATAAAAATATTGCTAAGGTCTTTGGAACGACGACTTCCGCAGTTGATTCCAAATTAGTCAGAGCGAAGAAAAAACTTCGTGATATTATCGCAAAAGAAAAAATGCAGGAAAAGAGCGAAAAATTTGTCTTATAAAATGAGGTGAAAAAAATGAAAATGAAGAATTGCAGTTACGAAAAGAAATTGAATGCCTATCTGGACGATGAATTGGCTTCTGATGAAAAAGCAGAAGTGAAAACTCATCTCCAAAGTTGCAATATTTGTCAAAATACATTGCGAGAATTGATTTCAATCAATCATTTGTTAGCGGAATATCAAGAAGAGGATCTGCCAGAATCTCTTGCAAATAAAATTTTTAACGCAATTCCTCAACAAAACAGAATTTCTATCTGGAAAATATTGATGAAACTGCCTATCGCGGCAATGCTAATAGTTTCTTTGCTTGCAGGAATTTTGATCAGCAAATTGACTTTTTCTGATTTGAATAGCGATTACGCTGAATTCGGTGAAGATTCTTATTACACATATTTTATGGGAGAAGATGATGTCTAAAAAAACTTTAACGATCATTTTTCTGGTCTCGGTTGTTTTTAATCTTGCTTTTATCGGTACTTTTTTTTACCTGCGCTTTCTCTCGCCTGTTCCACCGCATCGTATTCCACCAGAAAGATTAATTCCTGCTGAATACAGAGAAAAATATTTTACACAAAGAAAATTGCTGGAACCCTATCATCAAGAATTGAGAAAGCAAAGACGAAATTTTTTGGAAAGCTTGATGCAAAATGATTTTGATGAAAAAAAAAGTCTGGAAAAATTGCAACTAAGTTTGGAAAAACAGAAACAAGTCGAGAAAAAATTGGGCGAATATCTGATCCAGATGCGCAAATCAATGACGGCAGATCAAATTAAAAAATATCTGCAATTGCGTCGTCCTCGAAGATTGGAAAACGCTCGTGATCTGCCAACGCAGAGATTTCCTAAAACAAATAATAAAAATAACTTAAATAGGAGGAACAAATGAAAAAAACAGTTATGACAATTCTGGCTGTAATAGTCGTGATCGGCTTATTGACAGCTTATGAAGGAAAATGGGACCGTAAAGCAAGACCTGATCAGATGCAGGGACGACCAGCTGAAAGCAAAAGAATGCACTATAATGAAAATGACAGCGTGGGAAGATTGTATGACGAACTCGAACTTACCAGTGAGCAACAAGATAAGTGGGATGATTTGCGGATCAAACATCGTAAAACGATGATCGACTTGCGTGCTGATCTGGAAAAATTGAACATTGATAGACGACAGTCAATGCAGGAGCATAATTATGATAAGGTGAAGAAAATCATCACACAGATCGGAGAACAAAGACAAAAAATGGCCATGAAGCGCATTGATCATCACGAAGCGATCTGGGATTTATTAACGCCAGAGCAGCGAGTAAAAGCAGATGAATTGCGCAAGGAACAGCCTCGCCTTAGAAATCATAATAAACCGAGAAAGAGATAATACAACCTAACTCCCCTGAAAAAATCCCGGCTTTTAAACCGGGATTTTTTTTTATATCAATTCATATTTACAATTTTGCTGGAGATTCACTTCAGTCGAATTTCTATTGAATTAAATCAAAACAAATCTTGACAATAGAAACATAATTAAATTCCTAAAAAATCTAAAAGTATAATAGTGGAGAAAATATGTTTTGGAATAATATATCAACATTATTTTCCAATGATATCGCTATCGATCTGGGAACTGCAAACACTTTAGTTTACCGAAAAGGCTATGGAACTGTGATCGATGAACCGTCTGTTGTAGCAATTTCGAACGATAACAGCAAGATCATAGCAATTGGTGAAGCGGCCAAAGATATGCTTGGAAAAAATCCAGCGGAGGTTAGGATCATCAAACCTCTGAAAGATGGTGTGATCGCAGATTTTCAGGTCACAGAATTGATGCTGCGCAATCTGATCTTGCGGGCGCAAAGAAAACGCCTTTTGATCAAACCGCGTGTTCTTGTCTGTGTTCCTTCTGGCATCACCGAAGTAGAAAAAAGGGCGGTGCGTGATAGCGCTCTGCATGCTGGAGCCCGTGAAGTTCATCTCATCTCTGAACCAGTTGCAGCAGCGATCGGAGCTGACCTTCCGATTCACAAACCGCAGGGAAACCTGGTGATGGATATCGGTGGTGGAACAACTGAAATTGCTATTATTTCACTTTCGCATATTGTTGTTCACAGCTCAATCCGCGTCGGTGGTGATAAGATGGACGAGGCGATCGTTGATTATTTACGAAAAAAGAACAATATTCACGTAGGGATTCAAACTGCAGAGAAGATCAAAATGGGCGTTGGCTCTGCCTATCCATTGGAAAAGGAATTAACGATCGAAGTGCGGGGACGTGATATCATCAATGGCTACCCGATCACGATCGAAGTGAATTCTGAAGAGATCCGTGATGCACTTTCAGAAAATGTGGAAGCGATGATCGATGCTGTCAAAAGATTGTTTGAAAAAACAGCTCCAGAACTGGCAGCAGATATCGCCGAACGAGGATTGATCCTCACAGGTGGCGGAGCAAATTTGAAAGGACTCGATAAGAGAATCCAGGAAACAGTTGATCTACCCGTGCATGTTTTCCCAGAATCTCTCACTTGCGTTCTGAATGGCTGCGGCAGAGTTTTAGATAATATGGAAGAATATAAGGAAGTCCTGATTAAAAAGATCGAAGATTAAACAGTGAGAAAGCATCTTTATTTCATCATTTATCTGATCTTTACCTTCATTTTGCTTTTGGGAAACAAAGAACAGAGACTGGTAAAGGCAAATTTTTTGAGTTCAACGCTATATTCTCCTTTTATCAATTCAGTTGATAAGATCGAAAATCTTTTCAAGCTTCAGAAAAATTATCAGGAATTATCAAAAAAATTAGCCCAAAAAACAAATGAGATCAGAGATCTGGAAGTAATATTAAATAAGCTGAAAACCACTCAAACAAATTTTGATGTGGGAAAACAACAATTTATTCTTGCTCAAGTTGTCGGATATGATGGTCGATTTCTCGAAAGAAATCTGATCATCGATAAAGGCAGAGTCCAAGGCATCAAACCAGACTTTCCTGTTCTGCATTCCGACGGTATTGCTGGAAAGATCATCAGCGTTTCTCTGAATTATGCGATCGTTTTACCTTTGACGCATCACAGCTGCCGTCTGGGTGTGATGTTGAAACGAAATAATTTGCAGGGAATCCTGGAAACAGATATTTATGGCAAAACTTATATGACAATGATCAAATTGGGCTCGGATATTAAATTGGATGACGAAGTTGTCACTTCCAATATTTCTTCAATTTTCCCAAAAAACTATCCCGTAGGAAAAGTTATTAAACTGATCGAGTCTCCAAACAAAATTTTTATGAAAGCAGAGATCAAAACTTTTGTAGAATCAGCCTCATTGGATCAGGTCATTGTCCTTTATTACGAAAAGGAAAAAGATTATGAAAGAGAATTTCAGAACGATCAACGCTAAGAGATTTCAACGCCTTCCAATCAAAACTGAAATTTTGAAACCAAATGACGACATACTGGAAGTGATCAAAAAAAACACCAAAGGTATTTTGCAACCGCATGATATCATCACGATCAGCGAAAGTCCGTTGGCGATCACACAAAATCGTGCGATCCCAATAGACAAGATCAAAATTGGCTGGATCGCCAGACTGCTCTGGAGATTCGTTTCCAATGTGAAATATGGCATTGGCCTGCATTCTCCTTCCAGCATGCAATGTGCCGTCGATGAAGTAGGTGCTATCCGCATTTTATTCGCCGCTTTCCTCGGAGCACTGGGAAAATTGATCGGCAGAAAAGGAGATTTTTATCGAATTGCTGGGAAACAAGCCGCTCTCATTGATGCGGCAACGACTTCACCCATTCCACCTTATGATAAATGTGTGATCAAAGGGCCGAAAGCGCCGGAGAAAGTAGCACGCCGCATAAAACGTGAATTAGGAAATCCTTGCGCCGTGATGGATATCAATGATATCGGCGGCTGTTGGATGATCGGTGGAAGCGAAGATATCGACAAAGAATTTCTGGAAGAAGTGATGAACGATAATCCGCAGGGTCAAGGCGCAGAGCTCACTCCGATCTGTTTGATCCGCGAGGTAAAATGAAAGTTTTCAAACTCACCATTTTTGGTTTATTGATTCTTTATTTTCAGATAATTTTTGCTGCCAAATTTATGATCTTAGGCATCATTCCAAATTTCTTACTGGCATATATTATTTATATTAATCTGGAATTGGAAATGACAAAAAGCCTGACCTTAGCTTTTTTTATCGGTGTAGCGCTTGATCTTACACAACCTCTATTCCTCGGTTTGAACACATTAAGCTTCTTGATCATTTCTCAACTCGTGCAATCTTTTCATCTCAGTATAAACAAAAAAAGATTTATCGTTGTCACATTTTCTCTTCTGCTGCTGAATATAGTCTATTATTTTATCTATTTACTTTTTTATCTGATAACGCAAAATATTGATAAATCTTTTGGATTGATCTTGCTCTTTGCTGTTTTCTATAATACGATGATCACACTCTTGCTATCATACTTTTTCCAAATTGCCAAAAGAATTCATATCGTGCTCGATGTATAATAGAAAAACTCTCAAAAAAATACTCCAATATCCAATTTTTATAATATTCATTATGTTAATGATCTCAATCTTTAATTTGCAGATCATCGAACACGATAAATATCGGATCACCGCAGAAAATAATTTTTTGCGCATTAAAACAATCTATCCTGTCAGAGGAGAGATCTATGACCGAAATTATCAACCGATCGTCACCAATAAACCTTCCTACAATATCTACATTTCTCCAGGAAAGATCATCGATAGAGAAAAAGTAACAGATTTTCTGAGTAAAACCTTTGCCCTACCTCGTGACGAGATCCAAAAAGTTATTTATGAAAATCGCTTCCGTCTATTTCAGGAAATTTTGATTTTACAAAATGTCAATTATGACAAACTGGTGAAAGCTGCAGAGAAATTTAATTACTTTCCTTCTCTAAGCTATAAAGCAGAAGCTGTTCGCAAATATCACTATGAAAATCATTTCACGGGACATCTTGGCCGGATCAATACACATGAATATGATAAACTCCGAGAGAATGGTTATTCGATAAATAGTTTCCTGGGAAAAAATGGTCTGGAAAAAAAATATGAAACACTATTACGCGGAGAAAATGGCTATGAAATAATTCAGGTGGATGCCAGCGGAAAAAATCTGCAATTCTTCAAAAATAATCTGGAAAAAAAAGCGACCAACGGCGCAGACTTGATCCTGGCAATTGACAACAGGTTGCAAGAACAGATTTCAAAAATTTTTCCCAAAGATAGAAAAGGTGCTGTCGTTTTGATGAATCCAAGAAATGGCGCAGTTCTGGCCTATGTGAGCAAACCAGATTTTGACCAGAATATTTTCAGCTCCAATATTTCCAATCAAGAATGGAATGCGCTCATTAATGATCCTGATAATCCTTTGTTGGATAGAGTGATTCACGGCACTTATCCGCCAGGTTCTGTCTATAAACCGATCATTGCCTCTCTGGGATTGGAAAAAAAGATCATTGATGCTAGGACAAAATTGGCAAACTGCACCGGCGGATTGCAGGTGGGAAATCGGTTTTTCAAATGCTGGTGGGAACAAGGACATGGCAGGCTTAACGTGATCGATGCTATAAAATATTCCTGCGATGTTTTTTTCTACGATCTTTCCACAAAATTGACTTTGGACGAGATCAAAGTTCACACACGCCAGAATATGATGACGATCAAAACCGGAATCGATCTGACTGGTGAAAGAACTGGATTTTTTCCCGATAAAAAATGGTATGTAGATAATTATGGAAAATATATTAGCATTGAAGGACAAAAAGTTAATCTGGCGATCGGACAGGGCGAGATTTTAGTAACTCCCCTGCAGATATGTGCTTATTACGCTGCTTTGTGCAATGATGGGTTATGGGTCGAACCACATCTCTTCGCACGTAGTATCACAGAAAAACGAACAACACGGTTTATTCAAACAAAGAAAAAATTACCGATCTCGGCAGAAAATTTTGCGATCATTGAAAATTCTTTGTTCAAAGTGGTGAACGAAGCTTATGGAACGGGCGGGGCAGCCCGCATTTCTGAACCAACAGTTTATGGAAAAACAGGATCAGCAGAAAATCATATGGGCACTGAAACACATGCCTGGTTTGCTGGTTTTATGCGTGAAAAAGATTCTGATCTAGCGTTCGTTGTATTTTTAGAAAATGCCGGGCATGGCGGCAGTGTGGCAGCTCCATTAGCCCGAAAGATCATCAGATTTTATTTGAGTTTATAATATGAAAAATTTTGACTGGATCATTTTCTTTTTGCTTTTACTCTTGATGTTTAGTGGCGTATTTTTTATTTATTCTGCTTCTTCAACGAAAGTGGGCAATGTAATCACTACAGAAAATTATTATTTAAAACAGATACTCTGGATCATCATCTCGATTATTATGCTTTTTATTTTGCAAAAAATTCCTTATAATATAATCGATATTTTTATTGTTCCACTTTATATTTTTTCGCTCATTCTATTAGTTCTGGCCCTTTTCTTTCCGCAGGTGAAAGGTTCACATCGCTGGATTCAGCTGGGATTTATGAATTTCCAGGCTTCCGAACTGGCAAAGCTCAGCTTGATCCTAATCATCGCAAAATTTCTTTCAAAATCACGTTTGAGTGAAATTGCGATCCTTCGAACAGTAATTCTATTTTCTCTCGGTCCGATCATTTTGATCTTGATGGAACCAGATCTGGGAACTGCGCTCACGATCATCTTCAGCGTCTTTGCCATTCTCGCAGTTTCAGACCTTCCATTTTTCTATCTGATTCTTTTCATCAGCCCTCTTTTCAGTATCATCACCTCTTTCTCGCTGCTGTTGTATGGCATTTATATCGTTGCGCTTATTTTGATCTTACTCCGAATAAATCTGAGTAAAGTTGTGATTGGATTCACCGTAGTGATAAATTCATTTTTCTTTTTCATCACGCCAATTATCTGGAATAATCTGAAAACTTATCAGCAAGAGCGCATCCTTTCTTTCATCAATCCAATGCACAGTCCCTTTGGCAGCGGCTACCAGATCATTCAGTCAAAGATCGCAATCGGCTCGGGTGGCCTTCTGGGAAAGGGGTTCTTGTCTGGCACTCAAAAAAATCTAAATTTTCTACCTGAACATCACACTGATTTTATTTTTTCGGTAATTGGAGAAGAATTTGGTTTTTTAGGTTGCATGTTTCTTTTGCTATTTTTATTTTTGTTTTTGTTCAGGATCAGCAACAGGATCTTGAGTTTAAATCGAAAAGTCTTTCGTTATGCAGCAGTCGGCATGCTGGCTTATCTGTCTTTTCAAATAGTCGTGAATGTTGGAATGAATATAGGCATTATGCCGACGACGGGAATTCCTCTGCCGTTCATCAGTTATGGCGGATCGAATCTTTTGATCAATGTGCTCGCTGTCGGTTTGATCCTAAAATTTATCAATGAGAAAAGTATTTTTTTATAGGAGTTATTATGTTCACAGTCGTGGTAGAAATCTTGGTAATCGCTTCAGTTATTACAAGCTGTGTTTTTGGTTCGATCACAGATTTTTCTGAAGATGATATAAAAAGTCAGGAAAATAATGTGCTCAATTCCAGTTTTGAACAAGGATCAGATTTAGAGCAAATGCCCAAAGGTTGGATATCTTTGGATGGTGATACTGAATTTCTCTTTTGGGATGATAAGTATATTCATCAAGGTAACAAAAGTTTGCGCGTGGAAAATCCTGAAGAAAATATTAATATCGTCTCCGATGCATTTCCAATCAATCCACAATTTGTTTACTACACGCGTTGCTTTATAAAAACAAATTATCAATCCAATCATCAAGTCTATCTTCGTTTTCTAGGTTTCAATGAAAAAGGAAAACAGGTGAGTAAATTTAGCCAAAAGGTCTATCCTGGAACTGATTGGACCAAAGCAGAATTGACTTCTGGTTTTTTCAACAGCACAGCTCGTTTTGGAAGGATCGTCATCTCGATTCCAGATAAAGATGATAAAACTTATTGGATTGATGATGTAGAAAGTTATAAAGTATATAAGATTCAAAAATAAAAAAAATAATGGCAAAAAAATTTATCTATGATAAAAAGAATTGCGTTCCAGTAACAAAAACAGAATATTTTGAAGATATTGAATTTATCACATAAGAATTCACAAAAAAAGATCATGTTTTTTGCGTTGATCAAAACAGAGCTTGGGAAATCTGACGACACGTCAAAGATGATGATAGTGATATTATCAAAAAAAAACGGAACGCTATTGAAATCAAAAATTCTTTATGTTGAAAGAAAAAATGATCAAAGATTTTCAAACAAAAAAATAATTTGCAAAACAGCTTGTTTGCATTCAGGTAAATTTTTTTCAAGTAAAAGAATTATTTACTGAAGGAGTTACAATGGACATTCAAGAATTGCTGTCACAGATCGGATTGAAATTATCAAAACTACATGACCCGAAAAAAAATATCGATGAAACATTAGGTTATGTGGGAAAATATTTGAATGTGAGCAGAGTCTATATTTTTGAAGATGACGAACTGAGACTGATGACATCCAACACCTATGAATGGTGTAATAAAGGTATCAAACCAGAAAAAGGAAACCTGCAGAACATACCTTATAGTATCATACCATCCTACAAAAAAGTTTTGGAAATGGACAAGATCATTCTTGCTGATGATATCAAAAATCTGCCCAAAGACCTTTATGATATTTTGAAACCGCAAAACATTAAATCCATCTTGATCTTCCCTCTCACCAAAAATGATACAATGAATGGATTTATCGGCTTTGATATTTGTGATAGATTTCATCATTGGACAAAGAAAGAAATTGATCTGGCAAAAATCCTGTCGGGAATATATTCAAATTTTTTAGAAAGAATAAAGATCACAAAAAGATATGAGTCAAACGTGAAAAACTACCATTCCTTTCTGGAAACTATCCAGGATATGATCATAATCGGGACAGCTGAAGAAGGCAAAATTTTGTATGCCAATCAAGCCTCAATTGATGCACTTGGCTATTCTTTGGAAGAATTGAAAACGATGAAAATTATCGATGTCCATCCTGAAGAAGATCAAGCTGACGCACAAAATATCATTGCAGAAATGCTGGAAGGAAAAAGAAATACCTGCCCTCTTTCTTTGAAACGAAAAGATGGATCTCAAATTCCAGTTGAAACTCGAGCCTGGATCGGAAACTGGGAAGATCAACCTTGCATATTCGGAATCTCGCGTGATGTCACTGAACGACATAGAGCAGAAAAGATCTTGGAAAAATCCAGAAAAAAGGCAGAGATCCTTAGAATTGTTGCTTGTTCCGCCAGTAAATTTGAAGATTATCAAAAGCTTTTAGATAATGTATTGGATCAGACCACAAAGCTTTTAGATATTGATGGTGGTGGAATTTATATCATAAATCAAAAAAACAAAATATTCGCAGAACTGGTTGCAAAGAAAAACGTGGATGAACTATTTGAAAGAGAAGTTAGAATAGTGGATGTTCATAAAAAACCCTATGATCTGATCTTTGTGGAAAAGAAACCACTATTTCTGGAAAATTACGAAAAGTTACATCCACGTATTGCGAAAGAATATAATATTAAAGCTGTGGCCAGCATCCCAATTATTGCAGAAAATGATGTGATTGGAGCGGTAAATGTTTTTCAATATCATAAATACTATTTCGATGATTTTGAAAAAGACCTTTTGGAAACGATTGGGATCGAGATAGGGAATTTCGTCAGTCGGGCATTGTATAAAAATGAATTGCTTTTAATGAATGAAAAATTGGAAGATCGGATAATCGCAAGAACCAGAGAACTGGAAAAGTTGACAGAGAAACTCAAAACCGAGATCAGAAATAGAACGCTGGCAGAGATCAAATATCAAAATCTCTTTGAAAGCGTGGGCGAAGGTATCTGTCAGGTTGATGAAAAAGAGCAGATCACTGTAGCAAATGATGCAGCAAACAAAATATTTGCAATGGATAATAATGACCTGGTCGGCAAATCTTTATATGAATTTGTGGATGAAGAAGGCAAAGAGATCATAGATCAGCAGATCAAGCATCGTAAAATGGGAATTACAAGCAATTATGAATTAATGATTTCTGGTGCAGATAAAAAGGAAAAGATCATCGATGTAACCGTTTCTCCACGCTTCGATGAAGATAGATATATTGGCACTATCAGTATTTTCCGTGATATCACAGATAAAAAGATCGCAGAAAATATGGCCAAAGAACTGGAATTGCAAATGTTCACTCATTCCAAAATGGCTTCTTTGGGAAAGATCGCGACTGGAATCGCTCACGAGATCAATCAACCATTAACTTACATCAATACGGTCATCCAAACTCTGATCGAAGATTTTGAGCTCGACGAAATAGATCCAGAAAGTTCATTGAAAAGATTGGAAAATTGCGAATATCAGGTGCAGAGAATTGTCAAGATCATCAGCCATCTAAGAACTTTTGGACGAGTCGATGATAATATTCTGGAAAAGATCGATGTCACTGAAACCTTTGAGAATAGCTTATTGATCCTCTATCAAAAGATCAAATTACGCAATATTGTTTTGCAAAAAGATCTGGAAAAAAAACTGCCAAAAGTCAAAGCAAATTCTATCAAACTGGAGCAGGTATTTATCAATCTATTGCAGAATGCGATCGATGCTTTGGAATATAATATCGATGAACCCAAAATAATTGTGAGCATCAAAAAACAGAAAAATGAAAAAATTGAAATTAATATCATTGATAATGGACCGGGAATTCCAGAAGAAATTCAAAGACACCTTTTTGATCCATTCTGGACAACAAAAGAAGTGGGCAAAGGAACAGGACTCGGTTTGTCTATCGTTTATGGGATTATTGATAGTTTCAGCGGACAAACAGAATGTATTTCAACTCCAGGGGAAGGAACGAATTTCCGAATTTCTTTGCCAATAGAAAATGGACAGATAGAAAAAACAAAAAAATAATTTGCCTAATATTTCCTGATTTTGAAAAGAGAAATATATAATTTAGATTTTATTGTCTTTTAGGAGGAAGATATTTATGAAAGAACCTGTAATTTTGATTATTGATGACGATGATTCGGTGCGAGAGTCAATTCGGACGATCTTGAGAAAAGAAAAGTATCAGCTGTATTTTGCGGAAAATGGAAAAGAAGGATTAACGCTGGTAAAAAAGCACAAACCAAATGTGATCATTCTTGATCTGAAAATGCCAGTTTTGGATGGACCAAAATTCCTTTCGTTGCTAAAACCTTCTGTGACAGATAATTTTTCTGTGATTGTTCTCACAGGATATGCCTCTGATAAATCTATTCGCGATTGTTACAAAACTGGTGTCAGATTTTTCACAGAAAAGCCAGTAAATATTTATCAGCTTAGAGGAATGATCAAAAGCGCTCTGGCGATCGAAGATTATAAAGAAGACCTTTTGTTAGAGATCAAAGTCCGCAAAAAAGCAGAACGTAAATTGGAAGAAACGATCGAAGAATTGAAAGATGCGATCCAGCGTATTAAAACCCTTGAAGAACTTGTGCCAATGTGTTCCTATTGCAAGAAGATCCGCACAGAAGAAGGAGAATGGGTAGAAGCTGAAGAATATATCAGAATCCAGACAAAATCGCATTTGTTACACAGCGTCTGTCCCGATTGTAAAAAAAAAATATTGTCCGGATAAACTGATGATCATAACATATCACGACTTGGAATATATTCAGGATCAAGCTGGTTTCCCTTATTCTATTTGAGCAAAAGCATTTTATTCGAAGCGACTTCTCGGTCATCGATCAGCAATTTGTAAAAATAGATCCCGGTTGAGACAGATTTATTATTCTCATCTCTTCCATCCCAGACACTGGAGTGCATCATCTGAGATGATGCAACATCGACGTAGTCAATGCACTTCAAAGTGCAAATCTTTTGTCCTTTCAAATTATAAATAATGATCTTCGTATTCTCAGCACACTCCATGGTGAGAGAAAAAGAAATAGTTGTAGAAGGATTGAAGGGATTTGGATAATTAGCCAGATCGGTGATTAGTAACGGGGAATTAGGAATTTCATGCTGACCAGCTATCACATTTTCTCCAAAATCATCCAGAACCTTTGTAATTATCTGGGCTATTTCGCTCTCTTCCATAAAATAGAGAGGGAAGCCGAATGTGTAAGCTATTGAGCCGTTTTCGAATCTTTGTGCACAGGGCATATTTTCCCAGTCGGGGTCGTCTGTAGAAGAATCGTATGTGTAAATGGTTTCTGCCGATGCGCTCGGTTGGAATTTATTTACGAACATCAGGTTATCTTCCCAGAGTGTGAGCGGCACTTTGTCGAGATCGATAGCAATATCGGGAAAATCTGATTGCCCGAAAGCTCCGCAGAAATCTGCATTCACATGAGTTTCGGCATCGGTGAATCCCAGAAATTCTTCCTGAAAATCTGTTTCAACATCATAGAGTAATTTCCAGCTGGAAAGCATCAGGTTACCACCAGCCATCAGGTAACTTTTTATGGAATACAATTCGTTATGGAAGGGAAAATTCACAATATCGTCGGTAAACCAGATAATGCTGGAATATTTTGCCAGCTCGGGCAGTGGAGGATAACCAGCAGCATTGATATCCCAAACAGTATGATCGATCGGGATGACCGTTTCGTAGAAAGCATCCATTTCAGCATCGCCGGGGAAAGGTGAAGTAGCGGGATAATCCCACGTTGCATCCACCAGCAATAATCCTTCATCGAAAGTATAGTTTACAGGTTCGATCGTAATTTCATTGGAATAATCGCTGATGTAATTTCCTGCTTCCTGGTAAACCGCAGCGATTTTGTAATAGTATTCCGTTCCCGCTGTTACATCAGCATCAAAATAGGCATTACCACTTACCGGTTGTGCATTTATCTGTTCGTAACTTTCGCCTGCTTGTTTGCGGTAGATATTGAAGCCGTCGATTGCTGGATCGAAAAATTCTTCCCAGACGATCACAATAGATCCATCGCGTTCTGGTTGTATTTCCTCCAGGACAGGAACCTGTTTTGTGTAGCCGTAATCCAGCACCCAGTTATCGGGATCCAAGCTCAAAGAATCTGTGATATTCTGCACTGCCAGGTCATAGTAATTGAAACCATCTTCCGCCCAGAACCGATCTTCGTTTTGCCCGATCGTGTAGGGAACGAACATGGAAAAAGGATCTCCCGCACTGCCTGCCGAATACAGCGCAACTTTCATCGAATCCACTTCTGTGGAACGATATATCACATATTTGTAGCGGGGACGCCCGTAGTTATAGAACCATTCATCGAAAAACCAGTCCAGTTCTTCTCCGCTTACTGTTTCTGCGGCATTTTCCAGATCGTCGGTGAGAATATTGTCATACATCAGGTCGGGATCCTGCATGAAGTCCTGTAAAAGTTGGAAAAATAGGTCATCACCCAGAACGCCACGCAGCATGTGCAGCGTCCAGGAACCTTTGGCATAGATCACCCAGTTGAATATATGGTTGGCAGTTCCATCCGGATCGCGATAGAGGCATTCATCGAGTTGAGATCCGCCATCTTCGCTCAACATGTAAGCATGAAGCGCATCTTCGCCGTAAAGATGTTCTGCCCAGAGTGCTTCGCTGTAGGATGCAAAACCTTCTTTCAGCCAGACGTGTGCCCAGGAACCGATGCTCAGGCAATTTCCTGCCCATTGATGTGAAAGCTCGTGGGCAACTGTGTATTCGGCATCGGGATCGGTGATGTAGGAAGCATCGAAAGATGTACAGGTCTGATGCTCCATTGCCAGTGCACCCAGGTTAGTGCAGGTCGCGTGTCCGTATTTCTCAGAAATAAATGGATAGAGCCCATAGGTGTCGGAGTAAAAGGTCAGCATATCTTCACTTAATGCGAAAAGAGCGGAGCTGACATCGTATAACTCCGGGTAGAGATAATTATCCACAACCATCTGTTCTCCGGCATATTGCCAGCTAAAGGTGAAGATCTGGTAATTTGTGATCGCCAGTGAGGTGAGATAAGTAGCAACCGGATAGGCTTCGAACCAGTGACTGGTGATCGTTCCGTTCCCGTTATTCACCTGTGAGATCAAGGTTCCGTTGGATGCAGAAATATATTGGCTGGGATAGGTGATCGTGATGGCTAGTGAATCGGGTTTATCTGCCGGAGTGTCTTTGCAGGGCCACCATTTGCGTGCACCTTTGGGAGAAACCATCGTGAAAACCACTGGAGTTCCACTATGTTGCTGAAATTTCATGCCGTCGTTCAAGCGGTTTTGCGGAAACCCTTCATAGGAAATAATTATCTCTATTTCGTCACCTGAATTAGCTGTCTGCAAAAGTTGAATATCGACCAATCCATCGTTGTGGGTGAATGTGAGATCTTGATTATTTTGCTGGATATTAAGAACATCGAGGTCGTCTGTAAAATGAAGCTGTATCTCATCCACATTATTCTCTGCAATTTCGGCTTGCATCAGCACAGAAGCCAGAACAAATTGCTGAGCAAAATCGATCTCAATATCTATGTGATAATATTTTACGTCGTAATTTTCCATCTCACGATTATCTTCCTGCATTAGATCGAACCAGCGTGCATAACTTGTTCTCTTTAATTCAGCGGCTCTTTGCTGTTTTGCCACAATTCTGTTGAAATCAGGTAATTCTGAAGCAATTAGAAATATAGATATTTGGTATAAAATCAGAAATAGGACGTTTTTTTTCATTATTTCCTCGAGTTAATTTTTTTCAGAAATTTAAGCCAGGATCAGGACAAAATTTTTTGGGAAAAGGAAGCTCAATATTACCAGCCGCCAGAGGCACCGCCTCCTCCGAATCCGCCGCCACCGCCGGAGAATCCTCCAAATCCGCCGCCGCCAAATCCGCTACTGCTGCGTCCACTTCCGCCTAGCATACTACCAAGGAAAAGCGCTGTGAAAAGTCCACCTCGTCGGCGTCGGCCAAAACCTCCAAAGATGATCATAAAAAGAAATACGATCAATCCAAAAGGTAAATGGATTTTTTTATTTTCTTTTTTTTGAGCTTGATATTTCTGCAATTGTTCATCAGTGATCTCAAATTCTTCGGTGATGAGTCCTGAAACCGCCGTTAGTCCTGCTGAAACTCCCTGAAAATAATTTCCTTCTTTAAAAGATGGAACGATTAAGTTGCGGATAATGTAGCCACTTTTGAGATCGGTAATGATCGATTCCAATCCATAGCCCACTTCGATCCTGATCTTTTTTTCTTTCAGTGCGATCAGCAGCAATGCTCCGTTATCAAATTCTTGCTGACCCAGTTTCCATTGTTCTGCCACGCGCATTGAATAATCTTCCAGATTTTCTCCTTGTAAAGAACTGATCGTTAATACTGCGATTTGAGAAGAAGTCTGCGTCTCGACAGATTGTAATTTTTGTTCTAATTCCATTTCTTGATAGGGAGTTAGGATATTTGCATTATCATTCACTCTTTTGCGTAATTTTGGCACATCCAAAGCGAATAATTGAATTGTAACGAAAATAGTGAGTAGAAATAATATTTTTTTCATTTTTAGGACTCCAGTATTTCGATATCATTTTTAAGTTCATTTGTGTCATCTTCCTTGATCGGGAAATGTTTTTTCAATATTTCACCGCATTCAGTAATGGAATCCACCAGATTTTCTACAAATTTTTTTTCATTTATTCCGATGATAATGTTATCCACGATGTGTTGCCACTGGATTTGATCGATTTTGCGATTGATTCCGCTATCAGCAATTAGTTCTACGCGTTTTTCTAAAAGCGAAACAAAAATGAGAATGCCAGTTCGGTCACGCGTGTTTGCCACTCCAGATTCCATAAAATGTCGAATTGCTCTTTCTTTAACTTTCTTGTTTCGAATTTTTTTGGATACGATGATTCTATCGAGAAACGGAAGGTTTCCTAAAAAGTAAAAAATCGTGATGACGATAAAAGTGGAAAATCCAAAGAACATCAAAAGATAGAAGGGAGAATAATCCCAAAAAATACTTTGCAGCCAAGCGGTGATCGGATTATAGAACATCATAATTATCAAGAGATAGATGAAGCCAGTGATCACAGCAAAGATGAGTTCATAGATCGCATAATCATAGCTTTCTTTGATGACGGCAGTGGCGATCTCTCCGCTGGTTTTGCTTTCAGCTTTTCTGACCGCTTCGCTAATTTTTTTCAGACTTTCTTTATTCAATTTTACTTGAGCCATATTTTCTCCTGTTAAAAATATTAACCACAATGATTCTTGGAAATTTCTGAGTTTGATCCAAGATATTTATTTGAGAAATCAAGATTTACATCAAACGTGATCGCTTGATCAGATAATTCAATAAGATCTCTTCGTAAGAAGTATTCGTCGTGATCGGATTGTATTCAATGTGTGCCTGATGACAACGATTTTTTAGATATTCCACATTTTCCTGATATGCTTGAGAATAATATTTTTTGATCTGCCAGGGAGAAACCGTTACTTTTTCACCTGTTTCTGAATCGATAAATTGTGTCTCCCGTTTAAAATCAAAATCGATCTCTTTGATATCTTGAATATGAAATAAAATGATTTCATGTTTATTGTGACGGAAGTGACGTAATCCTTGCAAGATCATATCAGGCTCATCGATCATATCAGAAATAAGAATGATCAAACTGCGTTTTTTGATGCGATCTGCCAGCGAATGTAAAATTTCCATCGTGTTTGTTTTTGCGGTTGCTTCCAAACTGAAAATGTGTTTATTTATCTCGTTGTAATAGGATTTCATCGAGCGTGGCGGGATTAGATTTGTTATCTTATCAGTGTAGGAAAGCAAACCGACTGCATCTTGTTGTGAGATCATCAAATAAGTGAGAGCAGAGGCGATCGCTTTGGCATATTCCAGTTTGGAAGTTTTTCCCGAGTGATAGCCCATCGAAGCACTGTGATCCAAAATGAGATAGGAACGAAGATTAGTTTCTTCTTCAAATCTTTTTATGTAATAGCGATTAGTTTTAGCGAAGACCTTCCAATCCAGATTTTTGATCGGATCACCGGGATTATATTGTCGATGATCGGAAAATTCCACACTGAAACCATGATAAGGTGATTTGTGTAAACCAGTGATAAATCCTTCGACGATCAATCTAGCACGAAGATTGAACTTGTCTAAGCTGACCAGAAATTCATCGGAAAAATATTTTTCTTTCATACAATATAAGATCAGTGCTTTTCTTTTTGATCGGCTTTTTTCGTGCCCACGATTATCGCTGCTGGAAACAGAATGATATAAGCGATCACGAGCAGGATCGGTGATATCGTATTGTCACCCGTTGCCATGATAATATAACCCAAGATCGTCACCAAAATAGCAACGACAAATAAGATGATATTGGTTTTTTCAAAAACAAATTTCATGATTTTTCTCCTATCAAAAAATTTCGTTGTTATATTTTTTTCTATAATTAAACCGTCAACCTTTCTTGTTTTTATCTCCTGGCTACATCAAAATGAAAATATTGGTTTTTTTTGATTTTGTAATCTTGGATAAACAAAGAATTATCATCTTGAAATAAGTTCAGTTATTGCAATTAGTAAAAAATAACTTACTCTTTTCTTGCTCATTGACAGTTTAATGAGTGATAAATCGAGCAATAATTTCTAAAACAAAACTCCGTCAATTTCATTGATATAATCGATCTTGTGAACTTTTGTTCTGATGTTTTTGGTTCTCTGTGAAATAATGATCCGGTTAAAACCAATTTTTTTTGCTTCTTTCAATCGTTTATTGATCTGTGAAACGGGACGCACTTCACCATTCAAACTGATCTCGCCGATGAAAAGTGTATTTGGCTGGATCGGCTTTTCACGAAAACTGGAAATGATCGCAGCAATGATAGCAAGGTCCAGAGCAGCGTCATTCACTTTTAGTCCACCGCTTATCTTCAAAAAAACATCATTATTTTTCAGATCGAGTCCCAGATTTTTTTCGATGACAGCCAGCAGCAAGCTTAATTTTCGATGATCCAGCCCGACAGCTACTCTTTGCGAAGTGCCATAGCTTGCGGGAGAAACCAAAACCTGAATTTCCACGAGAAAGGCCCGCGAGCCTTCTAACAAACTCCCTATCGCAGTTCCTGTCATGTTTGAATGCTGATCAAAGAATAGTTGAGAAAGATTTTTAATCTCTTGCAATCCAGTTGCCTGCATTTCAAATATTCCAATTTCGTTCGTCGAACCAAAACGATTTTTTGTGGCGCGTAAAATTTTATATTGATTTTTTATCTCACCTTCGAAATAAAGCACGGTATCGACCATGTGTTCAATGATCTTTGGGCCAGCCACCGAACCTTCTTTGGTAATGTGTCCGATCAAAAAAATCGGGATAGCTGTTTTTTTGGCAATTTTTGTAAAGAGAGCGGTGCATTCGCGCAATTGAGAAATCGTGCCTGGCGCAGAGTCTAAAGAATTCGTGTAAATAGATTGGATGGAATCAATGATGATAACCTGCGGTTTTAGTTCATTCAAAGCATTGATCAATTCTTCCAATTCCGTCGTGCAAAAGAGATAAAGTTCCACAGCTTGACAATTTAGACGTTTACTTCGCAATTTGATCTGCTGTTCGCTTTCTTCTCCTGACACATAAAGGATCGGATTCTTTTCTGCCAATTTATCAGCAATCTGCAAAAGAAGCGTCGATTTTCCGATTCCAGGTTCACCACCGATCAAAGTTACCATTCCAGGCACCAGACCACCACCCAATACGCCATCAAATTCATCAATTCCGGTTTTGAGACGGCTATTTTCTTGAATATTGATCTGATCCAATTTTTTCACGATATTATCTGGCGTGGAAACCAATTTGTCGATCTTCTTTTTTTTTCTTTTCTTCCCTGTCACACTCGTGATCTCTTTCAAAGTGTTCCAGCTTCCACAAGCTGGGCATTTTCCACTCCATTTAGAAGTTTCGGCCCCACATTCAGAACAGAAGAACATCTATTTTTCCAACCTTTTTGCAAAATATTTGCGTGCTTTTTGCACATCTTTTTTTATTTGAGCAATCAATTTTTCTTTTTGAGAAAAATTTTTTTCATCTCTGATCTTTTTCAGGAAACACATTTTCACATTTTTTTGGTAAAGATCACCAGAAAAATCAAGAAGATGCGTCTCTATTTCTTTTATCTGCGATTTTTTTAGAGTAGGTGCATATCCAATATTGGAAATTCCATGATAAATTTTTCCTGCGATATTCACTTTGCAGAAGTAAACGCCGAGTGCCGGGATCAATTTATTTTTGTCGATTGGCTTGATATTGATCGTGGGAAAACCGAGACTTCTGCCGATACGTTCACCACTTTCCACTTTTCCAAAAAGAAAATAATTTCTGCCCAGGAATTTTTCTGCGTTTTTCATATCGCCTTCTCGAATAAGATCTCGGATCAAGCTGCTGCTCACGATCTTATTTTTAATGCGGCAAGGTTCGACCAGGATCGTTTCATATTCAAATGTTTTTTGATATTTTCTAAGAAAACCATAATTACCTTTCCGTTCACATCCGAAATGCGTATCATATCCGATGATGAGTGATTTTGCGCCCACTTCTTTGATAATGATCTCGCGCAAGAACTCCAAAGGAGGCATCTTAGCCATTTCCAGATTAAAATCTAAATATAGAACACAATCCACTCCAAATTCTTTGATTAATTGCTCTTTATATTTTCTTTCGGTAAGCAGATAGGGAAAAGTTTTTTTGTGGATCGTTTCCAAAGGATGATGAAAATAAGAAATAACGATAGACTTCCTTTTTCGCTTTTTCGCTTGTTCTGTCAATTTTTCCAGAACTTTGCGATGTCCCAAATGAACTCCGTCAAACGTTCCCATCGTCACGACTGGTTCAAGGAAATGACAGTTCTGATTTTTAAAATAGTTCATAGGAAAATCTATCGAAATTTATTTTTTAATTGTTACATATTGGCGAAGTCAGGAAAGTTAGATAAATACTTTCTGGGGAAATAAAACACCATTTTTGATCTTGCCAAAACCGATGCATTTCCCTTTGTTCAAAACCATCACTTCTTCTTCATCAGGAGCATCAACCTCGATTTCGCTACCATGTCTGAAAGCATAGACTTTTCGGATCTTTATCGTGGGATAATCAGTCATAAAATCAGCGATCTCAATCAATTTTTTCTTCCAGTTATTTGGTTGTAAGGATTTCAATTTTGTTGCTTTTGAAAGATCATAGTTGCTGATCTTTGTTCTGCGCAAACCAGAAGTGACTGCGATCGTGTTCAATTCTTTTGCGATGTCTTCTGTTAGCACCCGAATATAAGTGCCTTTGCTCACACAGGTTTTATAATGGATGTAGGGAAGATCGATCTTCTGAAATTCCAGATCATAGATCTTGATCGGTTTTGGTTTCAAAGGGATTTTTTCATTTTTACGAGCGTATGTATAAGCTGGTTTCCCTTTATATTTCACTGCTGAATATTGCGGTGGAACTTGTTCTTTCATGGCTAGGATCTTCGGTTTGATCTTTTCCAGATCAGCTTCTGTGATATTTGGATGATCATTGATCTTGAGCACATCAGTATAAAGGTCTCCACTTTCAGTTTTGATGCCGAGTTTCATTTTAACTTCATATTCTTTTGTTTCTGTGATCAGCTTGGAGGCAAGTTTTGTAGCTTTTCCCAAACAAACGATCATCAAGCCTGAGGCAAACGGATCGAGAGTTCCGGTGTGACCGATCTTCTTTATCTTTGTAATCTTACGGATTCTTTTGACGAGGCTGAAAGAAGGCATCCCTTCAGGTTTATCAACCAAAAGAAATCCACTTTTAATTTTATAATTGTTCATAAATATCGTCCAAAATTCCTCTTTTAATTTTCTTTAATTCACCTTTAATTTCACAGCCAGAAGCTTTTTGATGGCCGCCGCCACCATATTTTGTGGCGATCTTATTAACATCGATAACATTTGATCGCAGACTGAGACGAAAGCGATCTTGTCTAATTTCCTGGAAACAAACGATTACTTTCACTTTTTTTGTGCCTTTCACCCAACTGGTGATCTTTGAAGTATCTTCATTTGATAATCTATTTCGTTTCAACATAGCGAGTTTCACATCCAGAAAAAGGATCTGATCATCTTGATAGGTTTGGATCGTGGATAGCGCTTCACCCAAGAAACGCATATAATCTGGCGTTTTATTCATCAGAAAAAATTCAGCGATCTCGCCAGGCACAAGATCATATCGGAAAAGTTTGGCAACGATCTCAAAAGTTTTTTGATCTGTATTAGCGTTGATGAAATTATTCGTATCATTCAAGATCGTCGTGTAAATAGCTTCAGCGATAAATTTGGAAGATCTTGGCCGCAGATCGTCCATTTCATTTTCAAAGATTTCAAAAATGATCGTTCCCACAGAAACGCTTTTAGTATCAATAAAAGTATAAGCTTCTTTGATCAATTCTCTTTGGGGATGATGATCAATTGCAATGATCTTTTGCGCAGTGTGTAATAGTGGTGCACATTTTCCGATCCTTTCGATCTCATGACAATCGAGGATAATGATCAAATCATAGAGAAAATGACCTGAATAAACTTTTGTGCGTTGTCGTCCTGCCAAAAAATCATAGAGAGGTGGAGCTTCATATTCCAAAAGCACATCGGCTTTTTTTCCTTTGCTTCGAATGAGCTCTTGCAAAGCCAAAGATGCTGGCAATCCATCACCATCAGGATTTTTATGTGTTAAAATGCAAATAGAGTCAAATTTTTCAATTGCTGAACCCAATTCATTTTTCAGCTCTGCCATATCTTGATTCATTTTTGTTTCCTTTCATTTTCTGAATGGATTCTGGCAAAAATGGTTTCCAGATTTCTTGCTTTTTCTTCAACTTCATCATATTTGAAAACAAGCTCTGGGATTTTTCGCATCAGTTTTGCTTTGGCAATTTCGTTTTTCAGGAAGCCAACCGAACCATCCAAAGCATTTTGCACATTTTCCTTTCTGTCATCTTCCAGATGGGAATAGTAGATCTTCAGATAGGAAAGATCGTTTGTCAATTCGATGTCTGTAATGGTGATAAATTGTAAATTTTTATCACGCATTTTAAAATTCAAGGTGTTGCTTATCAATTTTTTTAATGCACTTTCCATGCGCTTGATATGAATATTAGACATAATATCACCTGCCTATAATTTTCGTTCTACTTTTTCCATGACAAAATTCTCGATAAGATCACCTGTTTTAAGATCATTATAATCTTTAATGCCGATGCCACATTCACTTCCTGCTTTCACTTCTTTCACTTCGTCCTGATAATGCTTCAATGATGCCAGATCACCTTCATGTATTTGAATATCATTGCGATATAGTCTAACTTTCCCGCTGTTTGTGATCTTACCTTTTTCGACAGCACAGCCGGCAATCGTGCCAACGCCAGAAATGCGGAATATTTGTTTCACGACAGCGCTACCCAGAGATTTTTCCACAAATTTTGGACGCAACATTCCCTGCATAGCATTTTTGATGTCTTCGATCGCTTCGTATATGATCTTGTAATTTTTAATATCAATATTTTCTTCTTCTGCAAGGTGGCGAGCAGAACTCTGCGTTCGCACATGAAATCCGATGATGATAGCATTTGATGCCGCTGCTAGATTCACATCGGCTTCGTTTATTCCGCCCACAGCTTTGTGGATGATATTGACGGCAACTTCTTCGGTGCTCAATTTTTGGAAAGAATCGCAAAGAGCTTCTACAGAGCCATCTGTATCTCCTTTAACAACCAATTTCAATTCTGACATTTTTTCTTCTTTGATCTTTTGGTAAAGATTATCCAGATTAGTTTTGCTTTGATATCGTTCTCTTTCCTTGCGAACATGCATCCGTTCCATTCCGATCGATCGTGCCGTTTTTTCATCTTCCACTTTATTAATGATATCTCCTGCTTTGGGAACATTATTTAATCCAAATATTACAGCTACGTCTGATGGCAGGATCTTTTCCAGTTCTTTACCGCGTTCATTTTCCATTTTGCGGATGCGGCCATAAGTGGCACCGCAGACAATATTATCAGATTTTTCCAAAATGCCTTCTTGCAGAAGAGTTGTTGCGATCGTTCCCATCCGATCATCTTTTTTCGCTTCGATAACAATTCCTTTTCCTGGAACATCATAAGCTGCTTGAAGTTCTGCTATTTCAGCTGAAAGTAATATCATTTCCAATAATTCGTTTATTCCTTCCCCTGTTTTTGCTGAACATTTTACCCAGAGAATATCTCCGCCATAATCTTCTAGCATCACATTTTGTCGCATCAGATCAGAGATAGTGCGATCTACGTTAGCATCTTTGAGATCGATTTTGTTTATTGCTACAATAATGGAAACTCCAGCCGCCCGGGCATGATCAATTGCCTCGATCGTTTGTTGCTTCACACTTTCATTTGCAGCGACGACAATGACAGCGATATCCGTAATATTTGCACCGCGAGCGCGCATTGCGGCAAAAGCTTCGTGTCCTGGCGTATCAAGAAAGGTGATCTTTTGATCATTAAAACTAACCTGATAAGCACCGATGTGTTGCGTGATCCCGCCGGCTTCGCCGGCAACGATATTCGTTTCGCGGATTCGGTCCAGGATGGCGGTTTTTCCATGATCGACGTGTCCCATCACGGTCACGATGGGCGGTCTTAGTTCTTTGTTTGCTTCTTCCAGAACTTCAGCTTTTTCTTCTTTGATAATGTCAGTGCCATATTCATCGCGGAATTCGACATCAAAATCAAATTCATCACAGATCATTTCCAGAGAATCTTTATCCAGCCTTTGATTGATCGTTACCATTTGACCCAGATTAAAGAATTTGGCGATAATTTCTGTCGGAGCGATATTCATCAATTTTGCCAATTCGCTGACAGAAGTAAATTCATTAACGACGATTTTTGCATCTTCCTTTCTATCGGTTTTATCTTTTTTATATTTCTTTTTTCTCTTTGCTGTTGCTTTCAATGTTTTTTTTATGTTTTTCGTAATTTCAGCTTCTTCTTGTTCGGAAGTTTTTTTCTTCTTCGATTTTTTGAAATGTTTCTTTGCGAATCCAAATTTCTTTTCTTCTTGCTCTTTCTGTTCTTTTTCTCTTCTTTTTCGTTCGCGTTTTGAAATATTTTCTGGAATGACTTCTGGTTGCTTCGGTGGTGCTTTTTTTTCTGGTGATTTTTTTTCGACTTTTGTTTTCCGCTTTTTTTTCTTTTTAATATCTTTTTTGATATAAGTAGGGATTTCTTTTGATTTTTTGGGAGGTGTCTTTTTTTCCTCTGGTTTTTGTTCCTGTTTTTTCTTTTCTATTTTTGGTTTCTGCTTTTTCTCTTTGTTTTTAACTGTTTCTTTCGGAATTTCTTTTTTGTCTTTTTGGGAATCTTTTTTCGCCACTTTTCCTTGCTTTACTTTCCGTAATGTGATCTTTTTATGATATGCTTCACTATCATGCTGTCTTTGTTTGATGGACGCCGTTTGCTGCTGAAACATTGATCTGATCTTTTTCACAATTTCATCATTAAGTGGGCTCATATGACTTTTGACATGGATGCCCATATCAGCCAAATGTTTTTTGAGAGCTGCAGTCGAAATTTTTAGCTCTTTCGCCAGTTGATGCACTCGTATTGTCATTGTTCCTCCAATTTTGCTGTGATGCCTTTCGCAAAATTTTTATCTTCGATGGATAAAATACCCACTTTGCGCATTTTGAAAGATTCTTGGAAAGTCTGTTTGCTGGCAAATTCAATAATCTTAACATTAAAAGCTTCTGCCATCGTGACGTAATCTCTTTTTCTTCTATCTTTCAAGTCAGAAGCGTAGATCAATAATTTTGCCTTGCCCCGCAAACAAGAACGTTCGCAGGCATCGAATCCAAATTGTAATTTTCCTGCTTTTCTCGTCAGGTGCAATAAACTAAGAATCTTTTCTTTTTGCATTTTTAATTTTTCTTTTTCTCCATCTTTCTAATTTGCAAATGCAATCATTCGCATCACACACATAATGCCCTTTTGCCTTTAAATTTCTCTTCAGGTCGAAAACAATTTCATTTTGCAAAATTACAAATCTGATCAGGTTTTTTTGGGCAGTTTTCTTTTTGCATATAACACAAGTTCGTTGAGGAATATGGTTTGCATTGGAAGCTTGATTTACCATTTTGCCTAAAATAATTTCGCTGATTCTTTTATTTTGCGAGCAGTCTTCTCGCCTAAACCCTCGAGATTACAAAGTTCCTCGATGGTCGCTTCATAAATATCCTGAACCGAAGTGTAACCATGTGTCCTCAATATTTCTGATACATTAGCTGTTACTCCGTCCAGATCACTCACGTGACTGGTAATTCTGCGTTCTTCTGATATTTTTTCCTCAAATTCTGTTTCCAGATAAATATCAAGTTTGTAGTCTGTTAATTTCGCTGCTAATTTAACGTTTTTTCCTCCTTTACCAATAGCCAGATTTTTATTTTCTTCGCTCACAATGATCCGTGCAAATTTACCGCGCTCTGCCAGATAGACCTTATCCACAAGGTCAGCACCGATCGCATTCGCTATCAGCTGCTCTGGTGAATTATCCCAAAGCACGATATCAACCTGTTCTCCATTAAGCTCCTGGCGGATCGATTCTATGCGCATACCGTGTGGTCCCAGACAAGCAGCGACAGCATCGACTTTTTCTTTCTGGGATTTCACTGCAACTTTTGATTTTATTCCGGGTTCTCTTACGATCTTTTTGATTTGAACAGATTCATTGGAAATTTCCGGGATTTCGTTTTCAAACAATCTCTTCACAAATTCTGGTCTGGTGCGAGACAGAATTACGACAACGTCCTTTTTTCTTTTCCGGATATTCACGACATAGGCACGAATAATATCGCCCGCTTTATAATATTCATCATCGACCTGTTCATCGATAGGAAGCAATGCGCTTGTATATCCGATATCGATTAAATATCCATTATAATCTTCTTTTCTGACGCGACCTGAGACGATCTGATTCTTTTGTTTTTCATAATCGAACATAATGCGATCTTCTTCTAGAGATTTGATCCGTTCCAAAATGGCTTTTCTGGCATTTTTGATCACTTTTGGCTCAAAATCACAAAGTTCCATCTCTGCGGGAATTGTATCGCCGATTTCCAAATCCGGATCTATTTTTCGGGCATCTTCCAAACTGATTTCACCAAGCGACATATCTCTTTCGACAACGATCTTGTTAAATTGTACTTCCACATTATTGGAATCAAAATCTGCATTGATCTTCAGATCATTTTCTGAAGTCAATTTTTTTGAGATCGCCTGAAATAGTCCATCAGTAATGATAGATTCTAATTGCTTTTTATCTAACTGTTTCAAATTTGCTAATTGAGTGAGTGTCCCCATTAAATTCGTGCTCATATTTACCTCTAATTTTCTCAATTACCTTTTTTATAATCAAAATACGTTTTTGCTTTTTTGATATCATTAAATGCAATAGTGAGCTCTTCTGCTTCTAATTCAAGTATGAGCTCATTGCGATCAACTTCTTTTAATATACCGATAGCCATTCTGCTTTCGTTTTCTGCGTTATATGTTATCTTAACTTTTTCACCGATTGCACTGACATAATGTTTTTTCAATTTCAGTTTTCGCTCCAGGCCTGGAGAAGATACTTCCAAAAAATATCTGGAATTAACCAGATTATCTTCTTCCATAGTACGTCCAATATCTCGACTGACCACCGAGCAATCTTCCACACCGATTCCTTGGATCTTTGTAATATAGATCACAATGACAAGACCTTTGGCGGCGTGCTTCAATTCGACGTCATAGAGTGAAACTCCATGTTTCGCACAGACGTTTTTGGCAATAGCTTCAATTTTTTTCAACATATCATCTTTCCTGTAAATAAGATTAAACCACTGTTTTGCAGTGGTTTCCAATTTTTATCAAAAAAACGCTGACTTTTTGTCAGCAAAAAAAATATGCACTTTTTCTTTTTTAAACTTAACTAAAAAAAATTTACTTGTTACTGTTGTCAAGATATAATTTTAGAGCATAAATTTTTATAGAATAATATCTTCCACGATAGCTTCTTACAGCAGATATTTATTTTAAAATATTTTTTTGTTCGATATCTTTTTTCGAAAATTGACAAAATATTGAAAATTTATCAGTGAAAATCTTGACTGATTTTATCATATTACATTTTCAATAAACAAATTGGTATCTGATTTGATAAAGGAGAATTATGAAATATTCTGTTGGCTATTTTCAATTCAAACCAGAGTTGTTCGAATCTGAAAAAAATTTGTTGAAAATGAAAAGGTCTTTAAAATCTGTTTCGGCTGACCTGATCGTTTTGCCAGAATTAGCCACATCCGGTTACATCTTCAATTCAAAAAAAGAATTGGAATCTATTGCAGAGGATCCGCGCAAAGGACCAACTGCACAGCTTTTCCGGGAACTGGCAGCACAAAATAATACAAGCTACGTAGTCGGTTTTGCCGAAAAGGACAATGCAAAGATCTATAATTCATCGATGCTGGTCAATCCTGATCAAGAAATTTTTATTTATCGTAAAACGCATCTTTTTTTTGAAGAGAAAAAATGGTTCACTCCAGGCAATTCTGGTTTCAAAGTTTTTTCTGCAAAAAACGGGATCAAGATTGGTTTGATGATCTGTTTCGATTGGATCTTTCCCGAATCAGCCAGGTCATTGGCCTTGCAAGGCGCACAGATAATTGCTCATCCAGCAAATCTGGTTTTGCCCTGGTGCCAACAGGCGATGATTACACGTTCTTTAGAAAATCGGATCTTCGCGATCACCGCCAATCGGATCGGAAAAGAGATCAATTTGGAACGAGAGTTTGAATTTACCGGCATGAGCCAGATCACAGACGAAAAAGGAAATATTCTTTCTCGAGCAGATAAGATCGAAGAAAAAGTTAATATTGTAGATATTGATCCGGGTAAAGCTTTGGATAAGAACATCACCGAATTCAATCACGCTTTCAAAGATCGTCGCACAAAATGGTATCATCTATGAAGAAACAGACAATTTCTGCAATCCTGTTTGTTTTGATCCTTATCTTCAACATTTTATATTTGAAACCAGCAGAAATAATTTATGTGGATTCCTCGCAAAAATTAGAAAAAGTATTCTCTATTCCTCAAAAAAATATTGAAGTTTATTTAGCCGAAGGTGATTATTTTCTATCTTCACAAGAATTCACAGAAATGAGCTGCGGTAATTGTGATGATCCTGATACAAAGGTTATTGCAACGAAAGGTTTAGAAATTTCGGGTAAAAACGTCAAATTGAAAGGTCCAAATTCGCGCTCTGCTGTGATCCATACAAATGCTGGATATGGAATTTATATAAATAATTGCTCAAATTGTGTGATCGAGAAATTAACGATCACTGATGGTATTCGTGATAGCAGCGCCAAAGCGACAGATGCGGCGATCGTAGTGAAAAATAGCGATGTCATTATCCGCAATAATCTAATCCAAAAAAATTTAGGAGATTCAACTTTGATCAAAGAAAATGTTGTTGGAATTATGGGAATTTGCGGACGAGAAAATTCCACGCTTCAGATCGAAAAAAATGAAATTATTCAAAATTCCTGGGATGGTATCACTCTATTTCGAGATGCCGAAGCTTTTATTACAAACAATTTGATAGATGGAGCGAAAAAGAAAAAATTCCCTTCAGGAGGAAGAGGTGTGGGAATCGGTATCACCTGGAACGCAAAAGCAACGATTAGGAATAATCTGGTGAAACGTTATTGGAAAGGCATTGGAGCATTTGTCGATGCTGATGTGATCATCCAGAATAATATCGTAGAAGAAATGACAGCTTGGGGAATTTCTGTTTGGGATGCTAAGAAAGGAGAACCACGAGCCAAGATCAACAAAAACATCATTTTTGATACAGGTGCGATGGGGAGCGGAATAACTCTTTCCACGCCCGTAGATCCCGGTTTTTTCACAGAAAACATTCTCATAAAAACCGCTCAAGACAGTCTTTATGACAGCCCGGATTATTATGGTTATCAATGTGCTTTGGCAGAACATCAAGTTCCAGATAATTTCATTATCGAAAATAATATTTTCTTTGGAAATCGCCGTGCTTCCAAAGATTTGCCAGACTATGATCTTCCTTATGAAAAATTTGTGGATGAATTGAAAACAGCTCAAGTTTGGATCATGAATTTTCCGCTTTTAGATAGATCAAGATTCTATTTTGAATACATTCATTAAAAGATAAACAATTTTATATTTTTCTGCTAAAAATTTAAAAAATCCTTAACCCAAAAAACCTTGCGAAAACGGAGCATTAAAATGAGAAAACAATCCAAACTTCCGCAAGGCTAGATAAAATAACTTATCAGAATGTTGTCACATCCACGAAATTAAAATCATCGATCAACAAGGTGGGAACTTTAACATAATATTCTTTTTGTTCACTTTTTCCCAAAGCCAGAATGCGACAAGTCGCCTCGTGCAATATCTCGTTCCAGCGGAAATTATTCACCGATTTAATGATCTTTCCATCTTCAAAATAGAGAACACCATCTCTGGTCAGACCTGTCCATTCTCCTCTTTTTTGATCGACTGGTCGAATATACCAAAGGTTGTTGACGATCACTCCACGTTTGACTTTTTTCATCATTTCTGTTTCGGTTGCATTTCCTCCGTCAATGATGATATTGTATGGATAGATCGCTGTTTCATTTATCTTTTTAGCATAATAACGAGACATACGCATATTTTTGATCACACCATTTTTGATCCAATCAATGTCGGTAGTGGGAATTCCGCTCATAATAAACGGTGGAGAGAAAATATCTTCTTCTATAATACTAGAACGGAAAGTGAAATTTTTTCCGAAAAATTCTTTTCCCATCTGTTTTGCAAAAGGCGAAACACCTTCATCAGCTTCTCTTCGATCAAAAACCCAGACCAGATAAAATAGCCATGTTGCAACAGCTTCCGGTCGTAAGATGACGGGTAATTTTTTCGGCTCGATCTTTTCTGGATCTTTCAGAGAATCAAATTGTTTATTTAATTTTGCGATCAGGTTTTCCATCCTGAATTTTTCTCGATCTTGCACAGAATGAGCGATTTTCGTTTCCACTCCACCCTTTTTGAGAGTCATCGAATGAGAAAAACTGCTGACATCATAATAACCAAGAAAACCGTTTTTCGTTGCCAGAAAATGATTATAGAGCGTCTTTTCGGATAATCCTGAAATCTTTGCTTTTTTTTGTTCAGCATTTTTCACGCATTTTTGGATGTCATCGACCATCATTTCAGTTGTTATCTGAGCTGTGTTTTCACTGGCGCTATCGGTTTTTGGTAAATCATGAGCTGGTTCAGATGGAATAAATTCTGGATCCGGTTTATTTAATTTTGCCAGAGATTCTGCTTTTTGGATAGATCGCAGCAACGTATCTTCCTCCAGACTATTGCAAACAGCGGCGCCAGTTTTATTATCGAAAGCGACCTCTAATCTCATGCGCAGATTATCACCTTTAATATGTTGAGTTATACCGTTTTGAGCAAATCGTGTCGTAAGATTTTCTGAGCTGAACATATTTATTGAGAAATCATCTGCCGTGCAATGTTTTTTGATAAAATCACTGATTTTTTGAAATTTTTCTTTTTGGATCATTTTGAGCCTCCCACCATGATATTTCTGAAACGTGCTGTAGCTCCGCCATGCGTCATTCTACCACGTTGTCCTGGTTGACCTTTTCCACAGTTCACCACTCCAAAAGTGCGGAAAAATCTTTTGTCGCAGATCGCATCTACGCTATTCCAAAATTCAGGATTATTAGAACGATAGATCACTTTTTTCAGTGGTCGCGTTTTCTTGCCATTTTTGATCTCCCAGAAGATATCACCGCCAAATTGAAAATTGACACGATGTTGGTCGATTGAGAAAGAACCGCGATCTTCGATATAAATTCCATCTTTTGTATCAGCGATCAATTCCTGCGGAGTAAGTTCTTCTTTTCCAGGTTCCAGATAAAGATTTGGAATGCGATTGATGGGAAAGTCATAATAATGTGTGGCACGATTGCAGCCGCGACTCATTTCCAGACCAATGATCGGAGCAGTGGCGCGGGTTGTGCCATATTCATTCAAAATCCCATCTTTCACGATATACCATTTTTGATTGGGAACACCATCATCATCATAGCCAGCAGTAGCCAATCCGCCTTCCAGCGTGTTATTCGCCACGAAATTTACCAATTGACTTCCATATTGATATTTGCCTAATTTTTCGGGAGTGGCAAAAGAGATTCCAGCAAAATCTGCTTCCCAACCAAGAACACGATCCAATTCTGTCGGATGACCTACAGATTCGTGCATTGTCAAAGCAAGATGCATCGGATCGAGAATAAGAGTCCGTCTTTCTTCGGTTTTCAGACTACCAGCTTCCAATTTCATGATCGCTTCTTCAGCTGTTTTCTCAGCGATCATTTTCAGATCGAGACCTTCGATCCATTCCCAACCAACTGCCTTTCCTCCGTCATTAAAGGTTCGTGATTGACTATCTTCTGCATTCACAGCTGTGGCGGTAAAAATGGGATTGATGTAAAGTGTTTCGATTTCAAGATCGCTGCCCAGCGTGGAAGCAAAGTGTTTTTCATCTTTTTTGCATTCCAACAAGAACATGGTGCGTTTGATCTTATCATAATTCAAAAGTGTTTTGTTTACTTCGATCATCAGATCGACTTTTTGATCTATGGAGATGGAAAAGGGATCGATTTTGTAAGGTGTTTTATAAGAATCAATATAACCTCTTTCGTAAGCAAGCGTTAAGCCATTTCCATATTTCACGCGAGCAGATTCTTTTGCTATATTGAAAGCTTCCTTCACTGTTTTCTCAACAGCATCTTTGCGGAAAACATTGTTGTGAGCAAAGCCCCAAGCTCCATTTTTAAAAACTCTGATTCCATAACCATAGATCTCTGACTGCGAAGTATTTTTCAGGCTAAGATTACGCAGATAAATTTGTTCGGTTGTTGTTTTTTGGATTCTGATATCAGCATAATCTGCGCCCAGAGAACGGGCTATGTCAATTGCCATTAAAGCATAATTCACCATAACCTCCTGTTGATTTTATTTTCGTTAGAAAAGTTATCTTGCTTGAGATGTGTCAAGATAAAGCTTGAAAAAGAAATGATCCTTTCAGCCAAGATTCAAAAAAACAGAATGTCTGTTGTAAAAATATTGAGATATTGATAGCTATTGATTTCTTGATCTTCCATTGTATATAATTAAGTTTTGGTAATGTTGTAATTGTCTATTATCTCATATCACAATTATTTTTCATCATAGTTTTGACAAATATGCTGAAAAGCTGATCTAGAAAAACGTCTGATCGATTATAATATTGTAACATAACAAAAAGGGGTAATTATATATATTTTTTCTAAATAATTCCGAAAATTTCTTCAGCCTGAAGTTTCGGAATGATCTGATTTCGGTTATTCAATCGACTGCTGAATTTTTCAATCTAAATATTTTTTATTCACCCATCCTGACCAGGATTCATCGTTTTTTGAGATCGTAAAACGTACCCACCCATTTTTTTCTTCCAAAACGAATACTGTGATCCCTTTCATCAGTTTTCCGATCGGATCAAGTGCATAGTAATCTCCCGGTCCAATCCGAATATTTACATTATCCTTATTGCAAACCATTACTTCTAAGGTTTTTCTCGTCTTTGATTCCTTTTCTTTTTCTTTCACTGCTGGCGTTTGAACTTTTTCTGTCGGAGTTTTTCTCACAACGCTTTGTTCACCTTTCACTTTTGCTACCCAAAAATCTGCGATGAAATCGAATTTATTTTTGATTTCCTGACCAATTTTCTCTGCAGAACTTCGAGTGTAGGCATTTGCTGTGCGCAATCGATAGAATTTTTTACCTTTCACGACAGCAGAAGTGATCTCCGCAGCATAACCTTGGTCTTCTAATAGCTTTTTCCTTTCTTCCACAAATGAAAGGTTTGGATTTGCTAATAATTGAACTTTATACTCGCCGTGGGTAAAAGTTTGTCTAGATTCTGTTTTTTTTGTTTTAACAGGGGTTGCAATTCCTTTGCCTGTTAATTTTTCATCTAACCAAAAATCGCTGATAGAAGGAGACTTTGCGACAATTTCCTTTCCCAGATTATTTGCTTCCATTTCCACAAAAGCACCATCAATTCGCAATCGATAGAAATTCGTCCCTCCCTTTTTGACCACTAAAATTTTTGTCGGATATCCTATCGCTTCCAAGCTCGAACTGATCCTTTTTATTTTCTCAAAATCGACTGTCGCCATTAACTGGATTTCATATTTTTGTGGTGTTGAAGCTATGTTGGGTTCTGGCTGGATTGGCTGAATTTCCTGCTTTTCAGCTTTTTCTTGAATAGGCTTTTTTTCATTTTTTTGCACTAATTCAGTTTTTCTTTCTTCCAGCCAATAACTGCTGATATCAGGATAACTTGATTTCAATTTTTCGCCAAGCTCAATCGCTTTTTCTTCTTTATAAAGTTCTTCCAATCTCAAACGATATAAGATTTCTCCTTCTCGTTTCACTTTTGTGATCTTCGTCTGATATCCCGCTTTTTGCAATTTATCTTGAAGATGTTCCACCTTTTCATAGTTATTACTCGCCATGATCTGCAGAGCAAAATATTCTTCATAAACAGGAAAATATTCGCTTTCTTCCCTTTGCGCCTCTTTTTTAGCTTCCATTTCCAGCGCCAGTTCCTTCGCTTTGTCCACCGCATATTTATGTGTAAGGTTAGCAATAACAAGTCCGATAGCGATCATTATCGCTACAACCGCAATTATAATCACGATCAGAGCCGGTGCATTTTTCATCTGTTACCTCGCACATTAATTTTTTCTTTTTCGTGTGTAACTTATAAATCGTTATTTTTTTGACAACAAAAAATTTTTTTCTGCTTGGAATAAACATTCTTTTGTTGAAAAAATCATATTCTCAATCTATACACAATTTCACTTTTTATGGTAAAATATTCAAAAAACTTGACTCTAAATTGCCATCTATGATAGTTTTATTTTTTCTGAAAAAAAAATAGCAGGAGAGCATATGCAGCAAATTCTTAAAGAAAAAAATATTTTATTGATAACCGCGAATCTGGAATTATCATTTGGGATTTTGCGGATATTGAACAAAATGAAGATCAAACCATATATTTTGGGACCAAATGCTCGTTCTTTCCTATTAAGAAAAAAAATTTTTTTTAAAAAATATATCAGTTACAACGCAAAAAAAATGGGATATGATTATAGTCCCACTATTTCTTCCTTTTCCGAAAAATTCATCCTTCTTTTGAATCAAGTTTGTTCAGAAAATCAGATTGATGTCGTTTTACCGATCGATTTCACCGTAATATTACCGCTCTCGCGCTATTCAGATAAATTGGATGAGAACATTAATATTGCTCCTTTTTTATCTGAAGAAAAATTACGCTTCCTCAATAATAAATGGAACTTCGCAAATTTAATGGATGATCTGGAAATTCCCCAACCAAAAACCAGATTGCTAAACAAGCGCGAATTACTGAGCGAGCTTGATATTTCTTTTCCAATTATCATAAAGCCTTTAGACCGTGCGGGTGGATTCGGAATTCACGTTTTCCAAAAAAAAAACGATCTAATATCTTATTTGGATAATGCTAAACTTGATTTAACAAAAACGCCGTTATTGATCCAAAAATATCTGCCAGGAAAAGATTTACAGGTTTTCGTTTTTGCTACCAAAGGTAAACTGCAAGCCTGGTCAATGTGCTTTATGGAAAATCGTGGATTTCGTAGTTTTGTCAAAATCCCTGAAGTTATGAAATATTGTGAAAAAATTGTGTCGGAATTTAAATATAATGGTCCTGGACTATTTGATATCAGAAATGCTGCAGAAGATAATTCTTTTAACTTTTTGGAAATGAATCTACGGTTTCCCGCTTCGACTCTCTATCATTTCTCTGCTGGTGTGAATTATGTGGAATTGTCTTTGCTTGCTGGTCTAGGTATGATAGAAGAATTTTCTTTTCGTGCAACAAAAAGCAGGAAAGTCGGAAAATCGCTTTGGGATACATTCCTTTTCAAAATAATTGAGAAAACGACGCCGCAACCATTTACCTGAAAAAAGCTCAATACAATTTTTTAAATCCCAATTTCTCTTTGACTTTGATACTTTGTTTATTGCTAAAATGAACTATCGAAAAGATTTTTTTGTAACCATTCTCGAAATAATATTTACAAATTAGATATAATAACAATGGAGATAATCCTTTCCCGCGATATCTGGCAAAAGTCTCTGAATGAGATAACAACGCTTCTTTTTTCTGTTTGTCTAATAAAATGAAAGTGTAGCTTGCTAATTTTTCTTGATAAAAACCCAGCCACATCACTTCCTTTTCTGTAAAATAATTTTTTAGATCATAGATCGTATTATAGAGCATCTCTTCTTGCAAGATTTGTAATTGTTCCTTAGAAAGTTCTGCAAAAGAATTTATTATCTTGATCTGGAAATCCTCACGTTCAGATCTTTGCAGCAAACGTTCTCTGGTTAATTCGAATTTGTGACTTTTTGGTCGTAGCGTCTTATAGACTAAAAACCAGAAATATTTGCACGCTGAAAGGAAATCCATTTTTTGGAAAATATTACGCAATCTTTTCAATTCATCGTTTATTGTTTCTAACATATCACCTCAATTTCAGGAAAAATATTTTTTGCTTTTCATCATGTATTATCATTAATGTCAATATAAAAATCGATTTGAAGATCAGGAAAATCTGTATTCCTGCTTGACATAGATTTTGTTCTCTTCTCGATGAACGCAATCAAGCGAAAAGGAACATTATATGAAAAAAATATTATCGTTAATACTGTTTTTTTTATTTGCTCTAACGATCTTTGCTGAGGTCAATGTCAAATTTGAAAAAAAGATGTATGATCTTGGTGAGATCAAAGAAGAAGAAGGACCACACAAATATCGTTTCAAATTCTATAATTATGGAGAAACAAGCGTCAAAATCTTGAAAGTTACTCCAGGTTGAGGCTGCACAGCGGTCGGTTGGTCAACCGAGATCATCACACCTGGCGATTCTGGTTATGTGGAAACAGCATACAAATCCAATAATCGACCGGGTAAATTTCGAAAAAAAACAAGAATTTATTGGGAAAATTCAGGACGCATAGACCAGCTTTATTTGGAAGGAAATGTCATTCCAACGCCTGGAAAATTGCGACACCGTTTAGGAACTTTGAGCAGTGAGGAACGCGTTATAAATTTTGGTGATATTTTCTTTCCACAAAAAGAGTGTGTAACTTTCAAGATAAAAAATTCTTCGGCTGAAAATGTCAAAATAGCTGTTATTTCAAAACCATCATACATCGATTTTTCTTTTGGAGATCAGAACATTGCAGCTGGGAAACTTGATTCGATCACTGTTTGTTTCGATACGAAAAAACGGGTTCTTTTCGGCAATACGAATGATCTGATAAGATTTAATTTTGAAGATCAAGCTGGCGTAACGACAGGCTATCTTCAGGTCAGGGCAAATGTGAAACAAGATTTTTCCCAGCTGACCCCAGAGCAACTCCAAAAAGCACCACAGATTGTTTTTCAAAACAAAAAAGCAGATTTTGGTAAGATCGAAATTGGACAGGTGGGAAAAGTGGAATTCCATTTCGAAAATCGTGGGAAAAAACCTCTTCGCATTCATAATGTACAATTGAACAACCCACGCGTCAAGCTGGTCTCTTTCGATAGTCTTTTAGTCAGTGGAAAACAAGGCAAGATCCATTTGCAAACGAATCCGAAGAAGATCAACACGATCAGGACAGAGATAGACGTGATCTCCAATGATCCACAAAACAGCATCATCAAGCTGCAGGTAAATGGTCTGGTAATTTTTCCCCCAAAGAAAAGAAGCACCGTTTTTTTATCCAAAAATATCTCTTTAGAGCAAGGACAAGAATTGTATAATGAATATTTGGAAAATGGGAGATTATTTATCTTGGATGTTCGTTCCGATTCCGAATTTGCTGAAGGTCATTTGCCCAAAGCAAAAAATATCGATGTCCAAAAGAAAAAATTCAAACATATCATCGATCTTTTGGACCGAAAAAAGATATATCTGGTCTATTGTCAAAAAGGCATTCGCAGCGCAAAAGCTGCTGAGATAATGCGAGAATTGGATTTCGAAGAAGTTTATAATTTGGAAGATGGATTTTACGGTTGGCAAAAAATGGAACTTCCTATCGAAAAATAGCAAAACTTTCTTTCTGAAATCTATAGTAGAATAATCGTTGCTAATCCTAGAAAAGACGCAAATCCACCGATATCGGTCAGCATTGTGATGATCACGCTGGAAGCAAGCGCTGGGTCGATCTTGAGCGTTTTCATTAAAACCGGAATGAGCGAGCCAACTAATCCAGCAATAAACATATTACAGATCATCGAGATTCCGAGCACCGCTCCTAACCATAAATTCCCTTTCAGATAATAAGCGATAATCATCGCGGCCAAACCGATCATCAAGCCATTGATCACGCCAACTGTTATCTCTTTAAGAATCGCACGCGAAGTGTTATGGATCGTTAGTTCACCCAAAGCAATTCCGCGCGTGATAACTGTCAGAGTTTGAGTTCCTGAATTACCACCCAACCCTGCAACGATCGGCATTAGAACAGCGAGAAATGATAGTTCTGCAATTGTCTCTTCAAAGATTCCTACCACGCTGGAAACCAGCAGAGCGGTGAAAAGATTCAAAACCAGCCAGGGCAATCTTCTGCGCACAGAACTGAAAGGACTGGTGAAAACCTTATCTTCATTGTCCAGCCCAACCATTTTATATGCATCTTCAGAAGCTTCTTCATCGATCACATCGATGATATCATCAACCGTTATCCTACCTAATAAATGCTCTTTCCGATCCACGACTGGTAAAATGTAAATATCATATTTACGGAAAATATTTGCCACCTCTTCCTGGTCTTGATCAACATAAGCAAAGATAACATCTTTTTCCATGAGATCACTTGCTCTTTTTTCTGCTTTACAAAGTAAGAGCTTGGAAACTTCCAAAATTCCGATCAATTTATTCTCTGAATCGACTACAAAAACATAATAAAGATTTCCCACATCTTGATAATTTTCACGAATATGAGTGATCATCTCATCACGCAGCATTTCTTTTTCGACAGAAATGATCTCTTTCTGCATGATGCCGCCGGCCGAATCTTCATCATAAACGAGCAGCTGTTTGATCTCCTGCGAATCTTTTTCGTCGATATTTTCCAATATTTCTTTCAGCAAGTCTTCTTCCAATTCTGAAGCAATATCTGTCGCTTCGTCCGATTCCAATTCATTAAGTATTGAAAACAGCCGTTTTTTATTGGTATTTTTCAAAATATTTTTCAGAACTTCTTCACGAACTTCAGATAAAACACCAGCAGAATTTTCCAGACCTAACAATTTAAATACTCTGATCTGCAATTCTTCTGGTAGCTCATTTATGATCTCAGCAATGTCAGCAGGATGGGATCTATTCAGAATTTTGGATAGGGAGATAAATTTTTTGTTTTCCAATAAATGCAGAATTTTATGGAAATTCAATTTTTTCATATTCGCTCCATATTTTAGATTTCTTTTTTGGAGAAAAATACAGTAATATTTGTCGATTATTTTTTTATAAAAAAAACGCTCTTAAACAAGAGCGTAAAAAAAGAAACCCCGTCATTAAAGACAGGGTTTGAGGAGGTTTTCTCTATTTTTTTGCTTTGTTTTCTTTTTCAATACTGTGGCCGACGAATTCGATGATCGCCATTGGAGCGCAGTCACCTTTTCGGTAACCATTTTTGATCACGCGTGTATAGCCACCTTCAACGTCTTTGAATTTTGGAGCGATCTCATCGAAGACTTTTTTTACTAATGTTCTATTTTGCAGGAATTTATAAGCCAGATTTCGATGATGCACAGTTCCTTTTTTCCCATAAGTAATAATCCTTTCAGCCAAGCCGCGCAATTCTTTTGCTTTTGCTTGCGTGGTATTGATCCTGCCGTGCTCGACCAGTGATTTAACCAGATTTTTCATCATCAGGTCACGGTGTCCTTTTTCTCTTCCGAATTTTCTTCCTTTCACTCTGTGTCTCATAATGTCATTCCTTATTTTTTGATAATCACTTGATTTTTTGCATCTTCGATCTTTTTTCTGAGTCCTTTCACATCCATACCCAGCGAAAGATCATATTTGGATAGCAACATTTTTATCTCTTCTAAAGATTTTTTTCCAAAATTACGAAATTTCAACATTTCATTATCTGTCTTGGAAACCAATTCTCCGATCTTATCAATGTTTGCAGTAGAAAGACAATTGCTACATCTCACCGAAAGTTCAAGCTCATGCACGCTGCTGTCGAGGATCTTTTCCAGATTTTCCAGTTCAGGATCCATCTCGATCTCTTCGATGTATTCTGGTTCTGTTTCAAAAAGAACGATCTTGTCATAAAGGTCGCGTAAAATCTTTGCTGAAAGATAGAGAGCATCTTTTGGATCGATGCTGCCATCGGTTGTCATTTCCAAGATCAATTTATCATAATCGATCCTTTCTCCCACACGCTGATTTTCCACTGAATATCTAACCTCTTTGACAGGAGAATAGATCGAATCGATTGGAACAGCACCAACTGGTTTATCTTCGAGATCATGATTTTCAGCTGATTCATATCCTCTTCCACTTCCGATCCAAATTTCCATTCGAAATTCCACATCCTCTGTCATTTCCAATAAAACCAGATCTTTGTTTATGACCTGAAATTCTTCATTATCTTCGATCTCGGCTGCTGTAATTTTTCCAATTCCCTTATGTTCGAGAACCATTTTCTTTTCATTAATGGATTCTGTTTTGATCACAAGCTGTTTTAGGCGAAGGATAAGATCTATAAAATCGGAATCGGAACCTGGTATCGGCGTGAATTCATGATGCAAGCCTTCGATTTTCACAAAGCGCACAGCAGCGCCCTGGATCGAAGAGAGCAAAACTCTTCTGAACGTGTTGCCGACCGTGATAGCAAAGCCTGGTTCTAACGGTCCGATCTCAAATTGTCCTTTTGTAGAAGAATACGTTTCTTCATCCACTTGAACTTTTTCAGGTAATTGTAAAGGTTCAAGAAATTTCATTTCAATCTCCTTTTACTTACTATAATACTCAACGATGAGTCTTTCATCGACATCCAGCGGAATTTGATCACGCTTTGGAATATTCAGAATCTTGCCGCTCAAATGATCTTTATCTACTTGAAACCATTCAATCGCATCAATTTCTGTGGCTGCTTCCAATGCTTCTTGGATCAAAGGTATCTGCTGTTTATTTTCTTTGACTGATATTTCATCTTCCGCTCTCACCTGATAGGAAGGAATATCGACTTTTTTCTCATTCACGCAGATATGACCATGTCGCACGATTTGACGAGCTGCCTTTCGAGATGGAGCAAAGCCCATGCGATAGACAACATTGTCCAGTCGGGTTTCCAATAATTGTAAAAGATTGTCACCAGTAACTCCAGATTTTTTGGCAGCGATAGCAAAATATCGGCGGAATTGCTTTTCTAAAACACCATAAATTCTACGCACTTTTTGTTTTTCACGAAGGTGAACTCCATAATCGCTCAACCGTTTTCGAAAGCCTTTTCCACTTCCGTGTTCACCTGGAATATTTGGTCTTTTTTCCATAGCACATTTTTGAGAACTGCAGCGTGCACCTTTTAGGAAAAGTTTTTTTCCTTCTCTTCTACAAAGTTTGCATGATGGTCCTGTATATCTTGCCATAATGTTAAATTCTCCTAGCTTTTCTTGGTCTGCAACCATTGTGTGGTAATGGTGTGGTATCCTGTATCATTGTTACTTCGAGTCCATTGGCATTCAGAGATCGAATTGCAGATTCTCTACCGCCACCTGGGCCTTTGACTTTCACCTGCACTTTATTAATTCCCATTTCCAAAGCAGCTTTTGCTACTTCTTCTGCTGCCAGTTGAGCAGCAAAGGGCGTGCTCTTTTTTGAACCTTTATAACCGATCTTTCCACCACTTGACCAGGTCAGCACGTTGCCAGCTTTGTCTGTCAAAGAAACCACAGTATTATTGAAGCTTGAATGGATCGTAGCAACTGCTTCATTAAAAGAAACACGGATTTTCTTTTTCTTGATTCTGGCTCTTGCTTTTGTATTTTTTCTAATTTTTTTTGCCACTGATATTCTCCTGTCTTTTTATCTTAGCGACGGCGTTTACGTCTGGTTTTCGCATTTGTATGAGTGCGTTGACCGCGAACGGGCATACTTTTTTTATGTCTGATACCGCGATAACAGTCAATTTCCATTAAACGTTTGATGTCCAAAGTTCTTTGTGTTCTCAATTCGCCTTCGACAATATAATCATTTTGGATGATCTCACGCAGCGCTTTTTCCTGTTCCATTGAAAGATCTTTCACCTTGATATTCTCTTCGACTCCTGCTTTTTTCAGGATCTCTTGTGCCAAAGATTTACCCAACCCAAAGATATAAGTCAAACCGATGACTATTCGTTTATCTTTTGGTAAATCAATTCCTGCTATATGTGCCAACTAAACCTCCTATCAACCTTGACGTTGTTTATGTTTTGGATTGGCAGAGCAAATAACTCTGATCACGCCTTTTCTTTTGATTATCTTACAATCTTTACAGATTTTTTTTACAGATGCCTGGACTTTCATTTTTTCACTCCTATTTATAACGATAAACAATTCTTCCGCGATTAAGATCATAGGGAGATAATTCCACTTTCACTTTATCGCCAGGTAAGATCTTAATATAGTGCATTCTTATTTTCCCGGAACTATGAGCCAAGATCTCGTGCCCATTTTCCAGCTGCACCTTGAACGTCATATTGGGTAATGCTTCGAGTACTTCACCTTCTACTTCAATTACGCCTTCTTTTGCCATAATAAATTATCCTTTTTTACCAAATAGATAAAATTTCGGGTTCTTCATTTGTTATCAATATTGTCTTTTCGAAATGCGCTGACAATGAATCATCACCAGTAAAGAATTCCCAGCCATTTTCCAGAACCTCATTCGTTCCGATATTCACCATCGGTTCGATTGCTATTGTCATACCTTTTCGCAAACGAGGTCCTTTACCAGCAAATCCATTATTTGGAACAATTGGATCTTCATGCAAATTTCTTCCGATTCCATGACCTGTCAAATTATCTGCAACATAATAACCCTTTTTTGCAACGAAAGACCCGATCGCGTAGGAAATATCGCCCACACGATTACCAACTTTCGCACGAGATATTCCGATATTTAATGCTTCTTTTGTGATCTGCATTAATTTATTTGCGCGCTCTGAGATATTGCCAACACGATAAGTGTAAGCTGCATCTCCATAAAATTCATCTTTAAGAACGCCAACATCCACACCGATAATATCACCTTCTTCAAGGATCACATCCTTTCTGGGAATACCATGGACAATGCAGGAATTGATCGAAGCACAAATAGCCGCGGGAAAGGGAGATAGACCAGGTATGGAATAACCTTTGAAAGCAGGAATACCGCCTTGTTCCAAAATGAAATTATTGGCATATTTTTCCACTTGAAGCGTAGAAATTCCCGGTTTAATAACCTTTTTAAGATTGACCAATAGATCACCAACGATGCGATTACTTTCTCGCATTTTTTCAATTTCTTGTTGACTTTTTATCGCGATCATCTTCTCGCCCGTTTTATCATATTCATTTTCAAAGAACTAACCTTTTCTACCACGCAACTTACCTTTTTTCATAAAACCATCGTAGTGACGCATTACGAGCTGTGATTCGATCTGTTGCAATGTATCCAGAGCAACACCGACAATAATGATCAATCCGGTTCCACCAAAATAGAAAGGTAAATTTGCCCATTGCTGCATAAATTGAGGAAGAACCGCTACAAAGGCAAAGAAGATCGCTCCAGGTAAAGTGATCCGAACCAGTACGCTATTAATATAATCAGCAGTTCTTTTACCAGGTTTTCTACCCGGAATAAAACCACCATATTTTTTCATATTCTCTGCCATTTCGATCGGATTGAGAACCATTGCAGTATAGAAATAGGCAAAGAAAATGATTAATCCAACATAGAAAAATGTATAGAGAAATGCACCAGGTGATAGCAATTGCACAATTGTATTCATAAAATCACTATCTTTAAAAAAGGTCGCTATTGTTCTGGGAAACATCAAAATCGCCTGAGCAAAAATGATCGGGATCACGCCTGCTGTGTTTACTTTCAAAGGAATATGCGTGCTCTGTCCACCATACACTTTTCTACCTACGATCCTTTTGGCATATTGAACTGGAATTTTACGCACACCTTCTGTCACCAAAACAACAGAAGCAGTCACTGCTATCATAACAACGAGGACAGCAACCACCATGAAGATGCTCATCGCACCAGCTTGCACCATCTGAAACATACTGATGAAACCTTGCGGATAACGGGCAATGATTCCAGCAAAAATGATCAAAGATATTCCGTTGCCGATCCCATTTTCTGTGATCTGTTCTCCCAGCCACATAATGAACATCACGCCTGTGACCATTGTGAGGACGCTGGTAAAAATGAAGAAGAAACCTGGATTATAAACAGCTCCTTCAATTGACCGCAAAAACATTGTGATGCCGATAGCATTGAAGCTGGCAACCACGACAGTTCCATAACGAGTGTATTGTGCGATCTTTTTTTGACCTTCAGCGCCTTCTTTTTTCAATCTTTCAAAAAACGGAATAACGCCGCCCAAAAGCTGCATCACGATCGACGTGGTAATGTATGGCATGATACCCAGAGCAAAAACAGAGGCCCTTCCCAAATTTCCACCCACAAAGAGATCAAACATACCAAACAAGTTTCCTCCACCTTGAGAAGCGGAACCGATGAATTCTTCGATCGCTTTTGCATTTATGCCAGGGATTGGAATGAAACTTCCCAAACGGTAAATGATCAAGATCAGTGCGGTGAATAGGACTTTTTTCTTAAGATCGGGAATTTTAAAAATATTGCTAATACTTTTTAACACTTTAGACTACCTCCGCTTTGCCACCTTTGCTTTCGATCACTTCTTTTGCTTTTTGGGAAAAGGCATTCGCTTTGATCGATATCTTTTTATCAAAAATTTCGAAGCCTGTCGCCAAAATCTTCACAGGTGCTTTTTCATTGGCCTGCGCTTTTCGGATCAAATGCAATTCTTCAAGTAGTGAAATATCAAATTCTGTTTTATCGATCTTCTGTAAAGTATATAGATTCACGATCCGATAATCTTGTTTATTACGATTATTGAATCCGCGCTTGGGTAATCTTCTTTGCAAAGGCATTTGTCCACCTTCAAACCAGGCAGGAATATTTCCTCCAGAACGAGACTTTTGTCCTTTATGACCTTTGCCAGAAGTGCCACCCCAGCCACTACCATGACCTTTACCAAGCCTTTTTTTATTTTTTTTGATCTTCGGTCTTTTCATTTCATGAAGATTCATCATTTCTCCTTATTCAACTACTCTTTATCAATTACTTCGCTATTGTCTTGCTCTGTCGTCTCTTTTGCTGAATCATTGATTTTGGATTCTAATTCGTCTTCAAATCCTGCTTGTTCAATTTCTGTGTTTTTTTCATTTTGGGATGAAACGCTCTCATTTTTTTTATCAGAGATCATATCTTCTTCAAACTCTTCGACAGAAAGCAAATGTGAAACTTTGTTGATCATTCCTCTGATCACAGAATTGTCATCATGAATCTTCGTTCGCCTGATCTTGCCCAAACCCAATGCAGTTATCGTTCTTTTTTGATCTTCTTTGCGCCCGATCGTACTGCGAATTTGCGTAATTTTCAGTTTCATTCTGTTTCCTCCTGATCAGACTTTTTTTCTTGACCAGTCAATTCTGCGACTGTTTTATTTCTTAATTTTGCTACTTGCGATATTGTGCGCAGATTTTTCAAACCATTCACACAAGCTTTAACAACGTTTGAAGGCGTGTTTGAGCCCAAAGATTTTGTGAGGATATTTTCCACACCAGCTGCTTCCAGAATTGCGCGAGCAGGTCCACCAGCAATAATTCCTGTTCCTGGTGATGCTGGTTTAAGTAGTATTCGGCTTGATCCAAATTTTCCAATATATTCGTGCGGGATCGTGCCATTCACAATAGGAACTCGAAACATATCTTTGCCAGCCCGTTCTTTCGCCTTGTTGATCGCATAAACGATCTCATTTGCTTTACCGACACCGACACCGACTTCACCATTTTTATTTCCAACCACTACAGTGGCATTGAAGCTAAAATTTCTGCCGCCTTTCACGACCTTAGCCACACGATTCGTGCTGACCAATTTTTCTACTTCATACTGGCTTTCTTGTTGATTGTGTTTTTTGTTCTTTTTTTGTTTCTGTCTATGTTTCAAAGTTCCTCCTAAAATTTCAAGCCTGCTTTACGCATACCATCAGCAAGAGCTTTCACTCTACCATGAAAAAGATAGCCATTACGATCAAATTTTATTTTGTCGATATTTTCTTTTTTGGCAATCTCCCCGAATTTTTTGCCCAGCTCGAAACTTTGCTCTACTTTCTTTTTTGATTTGTCGATCTTAATATCTTTCGAGTTTGTAGATAAGCTTAACAATGTTTTGCTATTTGCATCATCGATCAATTGAGCGCTTATATTTTTTAGACTTCGATAAACTGATAATCTTGGAGCATCTTTTGTCCCAAATATTTTCTTTCTTATCGAATATTTACGTTTTCTGCGATTATATATCTTTTTTTGTTCAGATCTCTTTTTTTTCATGATTACCTCATTATGCCGTTTGCGCTGTCTTACCTGGCTTGATACGGACATATTCACCTTTGAATCTGATGCCCTTTCCAGTTGCATAATTGATCGGCGGACGACAGCTTTTTATCTCAGCGGCAAATTTTCCGACAACTTCTTTATCTATTCCACTCACCTTGATCTTTGCCTGCACACCCAAAGGACCTTGTTCTCGTCGGGGCACAGTTTCTGCTTCGACCGTGATACTATCAGGTATCTCCAGCAAAATATCATGAGCAAAACCCACATTCAGACGTAGCCAAGGACCAAGGATCTCTGCTGTGTATCCAGTTCCGATAACCTGCAATTCTTTGATATAACCTTCAGTGAGCCCAATGATCATATTTTGGATCAGTGAACGAACCAAACCGTGAAAAGATTTTTGTTGTTTGGAATCATCACTTCTTTCCACGATCAATTCATCATTTTGCTGTTTGATACTGATGCCTTTTTTTATCTCACAAGACAATTCTCCTTTTTTACCGGAGATCGTGATCTGATCATTTTTAATATTGATTTTTAGATCTTTGTTGAACTTAACAGGAGTATTTCCAATTCGTGACATATTTCCTCCCTACCAGACTTTACAGATATATTCTCCGCCGACTTTTTCTTTTCTGGCATCACGATCAACCATCACACCTCTACTGGTGGAAATGATCGCACAACCCGTATTATTATAGACGGAAGGAATATTTTTTGAATTCACATAAACACGCAAACCTGGTTTGCTCACTCTCTCGATTCCTTTTAGTACTGGTTTACCACTATTTGTGTATCGCAGATTTATAAAGATTTTTTTGCGAGTGATGTTTTTTCTGACATCTCGTTCGTAAAGTTCATAACTATTAATAAAATTTTCTTCATCCAAGATTTTTGCAATCGCTTCATTGATCTTGCTAAAATTGATTGCCACAGTCTTATGATCGGCCCGATATGCGTTCCTGATCTTAGTAATAGCATCAGCGATCGGATCAGTTAAACTCATTATTTTCTCCTTTTACCAACTTGCTTTTTTCACTCCGGGGATCTTACCTTCCGAAGCTAATTTTCTGAAACAAATACGACAGATACCAAAATCTCTCATATATGCTCTGGAACGTCCACAAACTTTACATCTGCTATATTTCCGGGTAGAGAATTTTGGTTCTCTTTTTTGTTTTACAACCCAAGATTTTTTTGCCAAAATGACTCCTTTTATTTCACTTTTTTAAAGGGTAACCAAGTTTTCGAAGCAATTCACGCGCTTCGTCATCAGTCTCCGCAGTTGTTATGATTGAAATTCCCAAACCTCTGAGGGCATCGATATTATCATAATCTATTTCAGGAAAGATCGTTTGTTCTTTTATTCCCAGCGTATAATTTCCGCGACCGTCAAAAGATTTAGGAGAGACGCCGCGAAAGTCTCTGACGCGAGGAATATAGATCGATATCAATCTATCCAAAAATTCATACATTATCTCACGGCGCAAAGTTACCTTGCAACCGATCGGCATACCTTCTCGCAATTTGAAATTCGAAATCGATTTCTTTGCTTTTGTGATGATTGGTTTCCTACCAGATATCTGGATCATTTCTTTCACAGCATTATCCAAAAGTGCCTTATTTTCGGTGGCTTCACCCACCGACATATTCAAAGAGATCTTTGCCAGCTTGGGAACTTGGTTCACATTCTTGTATTCAAATTGCTTCATCATTTCAGGAATGACTTCTTCTTTGAATTTCTTGTGTAGTCTATTCATTTTGATGCTCCTTTTTTAGATCTCATCACCTGTTTTTTGACAAACTCTGATCCTGGAATCTTTCACTTTTTTAAAAACCGCTCTTGTCACATCATCGATCTTATCATTGAAAAGCTTCACATTGGATACATGTATCGGTGATTCTTGCTCGATGATGCCACCTTGCTGATTCTGTTGATTGGGACGAACATGTTTTTTGATCATATTAACCTTTTCCACGATCACCCGATTAGTTTTTGGTAAAGCTTTCAGAACTTGACCTTTCACGTTTTTGTATTCTCCTGAGATAACAACAACAGTATCACCTTTTTTAATCCGCATTTTGTTTTTCTTATTTGCCATATTAACTCCTACAAAACCTCTGGTGCCAGAGAAATGATCTTAGAATAATGCTTCTCGCGCAATTCTCGTGCTACTGGACCAAAGATACGGGTAGCGATCGGTTCTCCTCTTTCATCGATGATAACAGCAGCATTATCTTGAAATTTGATGTAAGATCCATCTTTTCTGGAAATTTCTTTGCTGGTTCTCACGATGACTGCTCGTTGCAAAGTCCCTTTTTTTATTTTGCTATTAGGAATAGCCGTCTTGATCGCCACGATAATTTCATCGCCGATACTGGCATATCTTCTGGCAGAACCGCCAATAACTTTGACGCATTGAGCTTTTTTTGCTCCGGAATTATCTGCGACGGTTAATTTAGTTTGAGCTTGGATCATAGCAAACTCCTTTATTTTCTACGTTCAATTATCTGTTTTAAAGCCCATTTTTTTTGTTTGCTGATCGGTTTACTTTCGACAATTTCTACTTTGTCTCCGATATTACACTCATTTTTTTCATCGTGAGCTTTAAACTTTTTATTCTTTCTAACTATCTTTTTATACAATGGATGTTTGAATTGCCTTTCGACGTTGACAACAATGGTCTTATCCATTTTATCACTCACAACAATGCCGATTTTTGTAGCTTTCGTTTTTGCCATGTTATCCTCTTTATCTAATATCTTTTTCTTTTTCTGTGATGATTGTCTTTAATCTGGCAATATCTTTGCGAACACGTTTGATCCTATCAGCATTTTCCAATCTGTTCATTGATTGTTGAAAGCGCAAATTAAATAATTCTTCTTCAGAATCTTGCAATTGCTGCTGCATTTCTTCTAAAGTCAAATCGCGAATTTCGGAAGCTTTCATTATTCTGCTCCTTCTCTGATAACTATTCTTGTTTTGACCGGCAATTTATAGTTAACAAGACGGGCAGCTCGGCGGGCGATGGAAACATCCACGCCTTCAAATTCAAATAGGATCCTGCCTGGTTTGACGACTGCGACCCAATATTCTGGAACGCCTTTTCCTTTTCCCATTCTTGTTTCAGCAGGCTTTTTGGTGATCGGTTTATCTGGAAAGATACGCAACCATAATTTACCAGCTCTTTTCATTTGTCGAGTGATGACCACACGTGCAGCCTCTATTTGACGACTGGTTATCCATCCTGCTTCGAGTGCCAAAATACCATAATCCCCGAAACTCAAGCTGGAACCACGATAGGCTTTTCCTCTTCTTCGACCTTTTTGCTTTTTTCTATATTTAACTTTTTTTGGTGATAACATAGTTTCATCTCCTAATCGAGAATATCGCCTTTATAGACCCAAACTTTTACGCCAATTATTCCATATTCAGTCTCAACTTTTGTGAGAGCATAATCAATGTCTGCTCTCAATGTATGCAATGGTGTTCTTCCTTCGTGATATCTTTCTGTGCGAGCCATCTCTGCTCCACCCAATCTACCTGCACATTGCACTTTGATACCCTGCGCACCATTTTTCATTGTGTTGCGGATCGCAAATTTCATTGCTCGACGAAAAGATATTCGGCGTTTCAATTGATTACCGATCTCCATTCCCACCAGCGCTGCATCCAGCCAGAGATTTTTCACTTCAGTCACATTGACCAGGACATTAAGTTTAACTTTCTTATTTTTATTGATCAAGACGTTGAGCTCATTTCTCAATTTATCGATTTCAGAACCTTTTCTTCCGATGACTTGGCCGGGACGAGCAGTGCTGATATCGATCGTGATGGATTTTGTCTTACGAGAAATTTTTATCTTGGAGATCATGGCATCTTCTAATCTTCTATTGATATATCTTTTTATTTTCAGATCTTCATGAAAATTTTCAATATATTCTTGTCCTTGTGCAAACCAAACAGATTCTTGCTTTTTGTTTATGCCGATTCTGTAACCAATTGGATTAACTTTTTGACCCACTGAATTCCTCCTGTTTGTTTTTGAGTTTCATCGTGATATGGCATGTTCTTCTTCGGATGACAGTCGCTCTTCCTTGCGCACGAGGGCGATACCTTTTCATGATCGGACCATCATCAGCATAAACAGTATCGATATACATAGCGTCAATATCTGTTTTACCTTCTTTAACTTCAGCATTTGCGATTGCAGATTTGAGCAATTTTGCAATATCAGAAGCTACTCTTTTCTTTGAAAAAAGCAATATGTTTTGAGCAACAGGCACAGACTTGCCGCGAATTAGATCAAGAACTAATCTTGCTTTTCGTGCTGAACCTCTCAGATTTTTTACTTTTGCTATTGCTTCCATTAGTTAAGCTCCCATTTTATCTTTTCTTCGTTTCTTTTCCTACTCTGTGACCACGGTATGTTCGGGTTGGAGAAAATTCCCCCAGTTTGTGACCCACCATATTTTCTGTAACATAAACGGGTACGAATTTGCGTCCATTATGAACGGCAAAGGTATGTTCTACAAATTTTGGCAGAATCGTTGACCTTCTTGACCAGGTTTTGATGACTTGTTTCTTATTTTTTTTATTCATCTCATCGACTTTTTTTTCGAGATGTTGATCGACAAAAGGTCCTTTTTTAATCGAACGAGCCATAGTTATTCCTTCTTATTTATTTTTTTTCTTTTTCTTTTTGGTTTTAATCACATATTTCGCTGAATACTTTTTCTTTTTGCGTGTTTGTCCACCCTTTGCCAAAACTCCCCAAGGTGAAACGGGATGACCACCACCAGAAGTTTTTGCTTCACCGCCACCCATCGGGTGATCGACGGGATTCATCGCTACACCACGAACAGTTGGTCGAATTCCGAGCCATCTTTTTCTACCAGCTTTTCCATATTGGATCATATTATGTTCGGAGTTTCCCACCTGTCCAATCGTGGCAAAACATTCTTTTCTGATCAGATGAATATCGCCAGAAGGCATCTTGATATGAACATAATTTTTTTCTTTGGCAACGATCTGAGCATATGAGCCTGCGCTACGTGCGATTTTACCACCTTGTCTTTCTTTCAACTCAATATTATGAATAATCGTGCCGAGTGGAATTCGATCAAGTGGCAAAGCATTTCCAACTTTTATCTCTGCCTTTGGGCTGGTAATAACTCGATCATTCACTTTCAAATCTTTTGGCGCCAGAATATATCGTTTTTCTCCATCTTGATAGAAAAGCAGAGCTATTCTTGCGCTGCGGTTTGGATCATATTCAATTGATGTGACACGCGCCGGAATATCTATCTTATCTCTTTTAAAATCTATGATGCGATAATGTCTTTTGCTTCCGCCACCGCGATGACGAACTGTGATCCTGCCGTGATGGTTTTTTCCTGCTTTTTGATGTTTGTGTCTGGTCAGAGATTTTTCTGGTTTCTTTTTTGTGATCTCATCAAAAGTATATCCAGTTTTATATCTCATTGTCGGATTAATTGGTTTATATGTCTTGATTCCCATAATAGCTCCCTTTACGCTTCAAATTCTGCAATGGAATCGCCCGTTTTCAATCTCACGATTGCTTTTTTCCAATCTGCTCTTTTTCCGGAAAATCTTCCCATTCTTTTGACCTTTCCTCGTTGCCGGATTGTATTCACCTTCAAGACAGTTACATTAAATGTCTTTTCAATTGCCTTTTTGATCTCAATTTTATTGGCATTTTTACTGACGCGAAAAGTGTATGAATTATAGGCTGCTTGTAATGAAGAAGATTTCTCGGTGATGATCGGTGCGATCAATATTTCTCTTGGTTGTTTCATTTGGCAAATACCTCCTTCATTTTTTTCAGTGCTGATTCTGTGATGATCAGATTTTTAGTCTTCAATATTTGATAGGCAAAAATTGAATCTGCTTTTCCCATCGCAACTTTGGGTATATTGTTAAAAGATCTAATGATATTATGATCATTTGAATCAATGAGTAGTAGTTTCCTGCCTTTTTCTGGAGCGATTTTCTTTATGATCTCCAAAGCTTTTTTGGTATTGGGCTCATCAAATTTTAGATCTTCCAATATAATTATTTCCTGGTTATCAGCTCTTTGGGTGAGAGCAAGCTTCAATGCCAATCTTTTCTTTTTGCGAGGAATCTTTTTATACCATTTTTTAGGTTTTGGACCAAAAGCTCTTCCGCCGCCCACACGGATCGGCGTTCGCAAATTTCCAGCCCGCGCATTTCCAGTTCCTTTTTGCCGATATAATTTGCGTTTGCTACCGTGCGCTTCTGCTCTTGTCTGCGTTGAGGATGTTCCGTGTCTTTGATTCGCCAAAAAGAGATTTATCACTTCATAAAGAACAGCTTTGTTGTTTTTAGATTGTGCAGCAAAAAGAGATTCTGGCAATTCTATTTGTTCAAGTTTTTCACCGCTAATTGAATATTTATCTACCTTTAACATTAATGTCTCCAGATTAAACTTCTTTTCTAAGTCGGACAATACCATTTCGATGACCGGGGATAGCACCTTTTATCATCACCAGGTTTTTATCAATGTTCACTTTGACAACTTTTGCGTTCAAGAAAGATACTTTTTTCATGCCAGCATGTCCTGGCATCTTTTTCCCTTTGTGAACTCGGGACGGAGTAGCACATTGTCCAATAGCTCCCGGTCCGCGATATGATTCATGAACACCATGCGTTGCTTTGAATCCGTGAAATTTGTGTCTTTTCATGACGCCAGTGAATCCTTTTCCTTTGGAAGTGCCTGATATTTCCAGAATTTCATTTTCTCTGAACATACTGACGTTGAATTCTTCACCTTCTGCAATATCTTTATACATCCGTAAACGAAATTCTTTGAGATAACGATAATTTGGACTATTATGTTTTTTGAAATGGCCAATCTGGCTTTTATTAATTTTCTTTTCTTCAACTTCTTCAAATCCGAGCTGCACAGCATCATATCCGTGTTTTTCTTTTGTTTTACGATGAACGACACGACAGGGTCCCGCTTTAATAACAGTCACAGGAATTCTATCTCCATTTTCTGCAAAAATCTGTGTCATTCCGATTTTTTTTCCGATCAATCCTATCATTTGCTGACTCCTTTAAGTTTTGATTTCCACATGAACACCTGCTGGTAAATTTAGCTTTTTCAATGCTCCTGTTGTCTGCGGTGTAGGATTAACAATATCGATCAATCTTTTATGAACGCGCATTTCAAATTGCTCCTGAGCTTTTTTATTCACATGTGGAGATTTCAATACCGTGTAAATTGATTTATCTGTGGGAAGCGGTATCGGCCCGACAATGCGAGCTCCTGTGTTTTTAGTATTATTTATGATCTCAGCAACAGATTTATCCAGCAAACGATAATCGTATGCTTTCAATTTTATTCTAATACGGTCATCAATTTTCTTTTTTGCCACTATTTCCTCCGCTTTGCTTATTCGTATATTTCGCTAACGACGCCAGCTCCGATAGTTCTGCCGCCTTC